>CAPZCD010000001.1 GCA_948744995.1 uncultured Rickettsiales bacterium
ATCATAATATAATAAAATGCAAAGAAAGAATAACTGTTAAAGTATTATATAAAGATAAAGATAAAAAAATTAAAAAAAGTTTGTTAAGAGATAAAGATGGTAATATAGTAAGAGATATAAAAAAAGAATATTATCATTATAGTGATAATACTATTAATTATTTAGATTGTAATAAACATATAATAAATAAATCAGAAACTTGTTTAGTAGAATCTTATAATGGTAGTTTAAGAGATACCTTCGCTAGATTTAGAAGAAAAACAAAAGCTTTCTCAAAAAGTATAAAAGCAGTAGAAAATAGTATATTAATATTTACTAACAAAGAACTTTATACCTACAATATAAAAAAGTATTCAAATTTTGGAAAAACAATAGTAAAAACAGTAATAAATGAACCACTAGAAAAAGAAATAGAAGAAAAAGAAACAATAAAAAAAATTAAAGAAATAGAAAAAAAAGAAGAAAAAGGAAGAAAATATTATAGAAATAAAGTTGCTTAGGTGAATATCAAGAAATGGAGACCAGAGCCCCATAACCTAGCAATACCTAGCTTTTTATTTAATTCATATTATAATGTATCCGTTGGCTTACTGCATTTTGAGGCGGTGCCAACTTTAATATTTATTAACAATACTCAGAAGGTTATATTATGACAATTACCAAAGAAAAAAAAAGTCAGTTGATAAATGACTTTGCTACTAATGAGAGTGATACCGGTTCGGTAGAGGTTCAATGTGCTATTTTAACAGAAAGAATCAAAAACCTAACTGAACATTTAAAAACGCATCAAAAAGATTTTTCATCAAGGAATGGTTTGATGATGTTGGTTGCTAGAAGAAAAAGACTTTTAAAATACTTAAGTAAAAAATCGCCGGAAAGATACGCAAAGCTTGTTGAAACACTGGGATTAAAAGCAAATAAAAACAATTAGGAATTTAAGATGTTTAATATAGTAAAAAAAGAGATTGAATGGGGTGGCAAAACCCTAAGTTTGGAGACCGGGAAAATAGGCAGACAAGCAAGTAGTGTTATTGCTAGAATGGGAAACACAATGGTTATGGCGAATGTTACAACGGCTAACAAAGAAACAGTTGGAATAGATTTCGTTCCTCTAACTATATCCTATATAGAAAAATTTTATGCTGCCGGTCAAGTTCCACCTGGATTTGTTAAGAGGGAGACGAAACCAAGTGATCATGAAGTTTTAGTATCCAGACTTATAGATAGACCGATAAGACCACTGTTTCCTTCAAACTATCGATATGAGACCAATGTTTTTTGTACTTTATTGTCGTATGATGAAGATAGCCCCGCTGAAGTTGTAGCTAGTATAGCAGCTTCTGCAGCTTTAACAATATCAAAAGCTCTTTTTGAAGAACCTACAGCTGCCGCTAAAGTAGGCTATAGAAATGGTGAATTTATTCTAAATCCAGCACATCCATTTGCAAACGGGGGATTGTTAGAATTGGTAGTAGCTGGTACAGCGGATTCGGTACTAATGGTTGAATCGGAAGTTAAGGAGCTTTCGGAAGAAGAAATGTTAAATGCCGTTCAATTCGCGCATGATTCGCTAAAACCAGTAGTATCTCTAATAAAAGAATTCGCCTCTGAATGTAATGTGGAAAAACTCATTATGACGGAAGAAGACGATAGTGAGCTTATAAAAAGTATAAATGAATTTATAAGAGATGATGTTTCTAAAGCTTACGAAATAGTTGAAAAACAGTCTAGGGTTACAACTTTAGAAGCTGCAAGAGACAAATTATTCGAAAAATTTGTGACTGAAGATGCTGATGAAGTTTATCAAAACAAAGTTGATTATATTTTTAAGGAAATTGAAAAAGATATAGTTAGAAATAAGTTGTTGACCAGCGGTAAGAGGATAGATGGTAGAAATAAAGACCAAATAAGACCTATAACTGCTGAAATTGATGTTTTACCGTTAGAGGTAGTACATGGCTCTGCACTGTTTACCAGAGGTGAGACACAATCCTTGAGTGTTCTAACTTTAGGATCAGCCTATGACGAACAAATAGTTGATGGAGTTGGAAAAGATCTGTTTAGAGAAAATTTTATGTTGCACTATAATTTTCCTCCCTATGCTGTTGGTGAGTGTGGAAGATTAGGTGCTCCTGGTAGAAGAGAAATAGGTCATGGAAAACTGGCTTGGAGGGCATTAAATAATATAAAAGCCGGTAAAAATAATTTTCCCTATACAGTTCGTCTTGTTTCCGAAATAACCGAATCAAATGGCTCTTCATCAATGGCTACAGTTTGCGCTGGTTCCATGGCACTCATGGCAGGTGGTGTTCCAATGAAATCGCCGGTTGCAGGTATTGCTATGGGTCTGGTTAAGGAAGGTGACAACTTCATAGTACTTAGTGATATAATGGGTGATGAGGACCATCTTGGCGATATGGATTTTAAAGTTGCCGGAACAAAAGAAGCTATAACTGCTTTGCAAATGGATATAAAATGTAAAGGAGTTAACCGTGAGATAATGCAAATAGCTTTGGAACAAGCTAGAATTGGCCGTTTACATATTCTAGGTGAAATGGCTAAAGCTATAACCGAATCAAGAAGCCACGTAGCTCCATCAGCTCCTAAATTAAAGTCTATTATCATACCGGTTGATAAAATTAAGGATGTTATAGGTAGTCAAGGTAAAAATATTAAAAATATTACCGAAACTACTAAAACAACTATAGATATAGAGGAGGATGGTAATATTAGAGTTCTCGGAACTTCCTATGAGGATATAGATAGGGCTATTGATATGATAGAAGCTATAACTTTTGAGCCGGAAGTTGGCAAAATATACAATGGTAAAGTTGTAAAGATAATTGATGTTGGTGCTTTCGTCCAATTGGCGGGAAATTCTGATGGTTTCGTTCATATTAGTGAATTGGCGGATTATAGGGTCGATTTTGTGGATGATATTTTGACAGAAGGCAAGACCATAAAAGTTAAAGTTATTGGATTTGACAAAAAAGGAAAACCTAAACTTAGCTATAGGGAAGTTGATCAAAAAACCGGTGCTGATTTAGGTAGGAAATAATTATTGTAATATTTTAGACAACTTTCCTATAAAGTTGTCTATCTCCACAATAATGTTATATAAACTGTAATATTTGGAAAAAAATTATGGGAATACATATTTGTAACAGAAGAAAAATTCTATTAGTTGGTTTCATTATAGTAGGTATATCTGTACATTTGATAGATAATTGTTACTGTTTTCCAACAACAAAATTAGACGAAAAATCTAAATCTGATTTTAAAAGGTCTGTTACAGAACCTACGACAAGAGAACAAGAAGAACAGGAAGATACGAAAGAGATTTTAATGGAATTAAAAAAAATTCGAGCTATTAGAGAAGAAGAATTGGAGATGAAAAAGTCACTTATGGGAGATTTTAGAGTCATTATTTTTGTAACTTTTTTTGCTGGTCTTCTATATATATTAAAAAATATTAATGCTGCATTGCCGTATCTCCGTCGTAACTAGTATACTAAGATATATTGTAACATTTTTATGTTAGAAAGTAGATAAATTGGCGAATTATATATTTGTTTATTATAAATAAAAATTTAAACCTTAAATTTGCTTAATTTTATAATTTGCTTGAATTTAGTATTAATTCCAGTTAAGATGGATTAGATTATTTTATATTCGGAGAAAAAGTATGGGAATATATATTTACAGCAAAAGAATAAATTGGTTTATTGGTTTCGTTATGTTATATATTTCCATCTGTTTAACAAATGTTTGCTATTGTTCTCCAACAGGAGAGTATCAAGAAAAATGTCAGGAAGATATTAAGGGAATTCAAAAGGAATTAGAGGAAATTAAAATAAGTTTAAAAGAAATACAAGACGAGATGAGATATGACAGAGTAGCTTATAAAACTGTCACACTTATGGGCGTTATGTCCTTAATAGGCGCCGTTATTCTTTTTCTGGCAAAAATGAATACAAACTACAATAACAATGTACAAAATTTTGATGGTCTTTAGATGATATAAATCATATGTAGTATTATTGTGACGACGATTGTTGATTGGTCCTTTTTGTTTTTACCATTAAAAATAGCTATTTTTCTTTATTTTTATGTAAAATATTAAAAGTTTTGTATTTTTACTATTGAAATTATTTTAAAATTTGGTATAATGATTGCGAAGATTACTAGTTTAGTACCAATAGAGCAGTCTATTGGCTGTAGGTGCTTGATTAGAAAATCTGTGGATTTTAATAATATTTCTTGGAGAAAAAGATGGGAGTTTTTTATAGAAAAAAGAATTTGTCATTTTATTTTGTCATAGCTAGCCTATTCACATTTTGTCTAGTACAAAAAGGTTATTGTGGTTCTATAAGGGCAATTTTACGGTATACAGAACAACAAAAAGAATCTAAGGAAACAGAAGCTAGAACTGACGAACAAGAACAACAATCACAGTCTGAAGCACCTATTATATCAGAAAAGAAACAAGATAGTATTAATGTAGAAAAAATTAATCATATTGATAATGATATGACCGATATTAAAAATATTCTAAATGGTATCACTAATAATGTATTTAACCTAAATAATAGAATGGTTACCCTTGAAAAAAATGTAGATGACTTTACTGAAAGTATTACTAAAATTGTTGAAGAAGAACAAACAGACGATTTTGTTAATGGGATCAATCAACTTGAAAATAGTATAAATAATACCAAGAATAGCTTGGCTAGCGTTAGTGCTAGAACAACTGATCTTTATAAAAAAATAGCTATTTTAGAAGAAAATATAACTAAAATTAGGGTAGATATGAAAGGAATTATATATTATAAGGAAGAGAATGAACGTTTGATTGAAAGAATTAAGACATATGAAAAAAATATGGAGCAAAATGAAAATTCTAACGGATACGGACTTACTTTTTATACAACAGTGATACCTATAGCTTGTGTAGTTGTTGGTATGACCTATATACTAGATACCTTCTTTATGAGGGATAGGAGACAAATAGCTATTGTAAATAACATGATAAATAGGAATTTATTACCAGATATTAATGAGATGAGAGAAAATATTAGAGAATTACAAGATGCTATTAATGGAATACAAGATTGATTTTGATGTAATTTTTTATTTTAAAAATATTTTTTAGGAGAAAGTTGTGAGAGTTTTTTATAGAAGAAATTTAAATGTTTTATTTGTTATCGTTAGTATTGTTACTTGTCTAACAGAGGGGGGTTATTGCTATTCCTCAAGAGCAATATTCCGAGAAAGAAAAGAACTTCAAGAGTTAAAAGAACAAAAGTTAAAATCTAAAGAAACAGAAGCTAGAACTGACAAACAGGAACAACAATCACAACCTGAAGCACACATTATACCAGAAGAAGATCAAGGAAATGGTGATACTGTAAATAATGTAGATAATACTAAAGATATTTTGAATGATATTGCTAATGATATAGCCAATCTTTGTCAGAAGATGATTGTTATTGAAGAGAGTATAAATAGTTTTACTGGTAACAATAGTGATAAAGGAACAAAAAAGTTACAGTCTAGAACACTTACTGTTAATACTGCTAAAAGTAAATTAGGAAATAATTTAGAGGATGATAATTCCACTATAAATGAATCCAAAACAAGACAGCAGTTATTATCTGAACCGTCAAAAGAAAATAGATATAGTAATACCACAGATGAAACTGAATATAATAGTAATATTTTTCCTAAGGATATTCCAGCTAAAACTGGTACTGATGATAGTAATAAAATAAAAGTTAATATTAATATAACTTATAATTTTAGTAAAATTATAAATAATAATATTACTAATATAGTTAATATATCTCATATTAATTCAGATAATTATAAAGAAATCCAAAATGGCTTATGGTATTTTAAAGAGCCTAATAAACCTTTTGAAAAAGAGGCTGTAATTAACAAAGAAAACGATAAAGTGGTTAATGCTGATTTGTATGATAGAGAGGATATAGCTAAGATTAAAGAAGAAAATGAATATTTAAGAAGAGAAAATGAGAGGTTTAACAATATTATGAAATCTATAGGAGAGATCCAAGAATTTAATAAAGTGTGGGGAGAATATTTTAAAGGAACAATCAATAAAACAGTGGAAGAAGAAGCAAAACAACAGAATGAATATTTTAATTGGTTTGTGTTTGATCCTTATAAAATAGGAATTTTTGTTGGTTCTATAGGCGGTCTCTTTTTAATTAATTTTGTTATTCGTCCTTTTATAAGAAATAAAAGACAAAGAGATGCTATTAATGATACTAATAAAAAATTAGCAACATTAATTAGTACCGTCAGTAGGATGAATGGTAATGTTAATAATTTGCTAGAAAATTTTAATCAAATGCAAAATACATTTAATGGATTGGACAATAAGGTTAATAGTTTATCAGAAGTTACTAACCAGATGCAAAATAATATTAATGAGATAATTATTGGCGTTAATCAAATGCAGAATGGATTTGAAGAAACAAAAACCAGTATCACCCTTTTAACAGCAACCTCAATTAATAAGATAAAAGAAACAAGTGAAAAATTGTTAAAATATACTTGTGATTCGTTAATGGAAACAGCAAAAGCTATAAATACGCTTGTTAAGCATCATTTAAACACTCATCAAACAAACCAGTAAACAAAAGTTAGTCAAAAAATTATTTTAAATAATATTTTGACTATACGAGGTTTGTTTATATTTAGCGGTAAATAATAATATCTTAAATACAATTTGTTTTTTTGTTAGATAATTATATTATATAGTCAGTATTTTATTTAATTGGTTTTTTGGTTTCAAAAATGAAGGATTATTTTTTTAAGAGAAGTAATATTTTTCTAACATTTTTTGCTATATCTTTAGGTGTGCAAGGTGTGTTTGCAATGGATAGTAAAGAAAAAGAAATGAGAAATAAATACGCTTTTGAGATTGAAAGGGGTTTTACCATATTGAATAGATATTCATTTTTTTCTGCTATAGATGCATATAACGATGGAAATTTTTATTTTTTAGATTTCTATAAAAATGGAGATAGGCAACATATTTCTGTTAATTCGAGCCTTTTAAGCGATGATTTTAAATCTATAAATGTTGCTGAATATGAAAAAAAAGGTGATTTTAAGTACCAAAACGACCATAGTTATAGCCAAAGGACTCTTGGTGGCAGTTATTCCTATATTTTTGATTTTGGAAAAAACTCACAATTGTTATTGATACCACATTTAAAATTTAATTTTAATACTACAAGTTTGAATAATTACCTAGACGAAACAAAGGGTAATGCTAATTTAAATATTTATAATATTAGTGGTGGTTTATACACTCTATTTAATTTTTTTAGATACAGAGATTCATCAATATTTGCAGATGCTTTATTATCCTTAGATTTTGATTATACGAACAATTCATCCTCTGAAAGAGGGGGTGATTATATCTTATCAAAAAGAGGTATATCAGATTTCAATATAAACTTTATGTTTGGATTTGGTTATAAGACTGAATTTACAATGTCAAAATTACTCGGCAATTTATCATTTATATCTAAAATATCTTTTTTAAGAGTTAGCAAAAAAATGGATTCCAAATATCTTATAGACGAGTGGGATTTAAATGAGTATGGTGGTGATATAGTCGCTAACTACAACAGTATTCACGTAATGCCTTCATTTGATTTGGTGGTGAATGATATGTTTAAAGATATATTATTAAGCAGAGCCGTTAATACTTTATTTTTTAGATTTAAGTATCCAATTAATTTAGCGTCTAATTATAGAAATCATTTTCCTCCCGATAAGGAAGCTATACAATACTACGTTTTATATCCACGGCCACCGGAAGGTGCTGATATAGCTCTAGGTTTTGGTCTTACTAACAAGAATTATTTTGGTTATAGTATTTCCTATAATTTTAACAGAAAAACAATGGCTTTTGAATTTAATTTAAGCTTCTAGTTCTAAAAAATATTTAAAATTATTGTAGATTGGCTAACATCTCGTTAATCATTTTTTATATGGGTATAATTTGTGCCTAATTTTGAGATAGAAAATAATTTAGTTGGAACAGTAGCCGGTATAGATGAAGCTGGTAGAGGGCCACTATGTGGCCCTGTATATGCTGCCTGCGTTTTACTGGATAGAAATAATTTCCCTAAAAATATTAATGATTCTAAGAAAATTTCTGAAGTAAAAAGAGAAATTATATTTAAAGAAATTACTGAATTTAGTGATAATAATCTCCTGTTTTATGGCGTTGGTTCTGTCGATGCAGTTACTATAGATAACATTAATATACGAAATGCTACAAAATTAGCTATGAAGTTAGCTTATGAAAATTTTATAGTTAAATATCATAATTATTACAATAATATTAGTAATATTGATAATGTGATCGTAGATGGAGATTTTACTCCAGAAATTAATGCCAAAAACTTGATAGCTGTTGTAAGAGGCGATCAAAAAAGCTATTCTATAGCTTGCGCTTCAATAATTGCTAAAGTATCAAGAGATCATGAACTAAAGAAGATGGATCTACTATACCCACAGTATGATTGGTTGAATAATAAAGGATATGGTACAAAAAAACATATTGAGGCGATAAAGGAGTATGGACTTGTAGAGAATTATCACAGAAAAACTTTCTGTCATTTTGATAAATAAAAAACAATAAAAAAGCTCGTACAACTACGAGCTCTCTCAAAAAAATAAAGGAAAAAAATAAAAAACAAACACTATTTTTGTCTTTCAAAGATTATTATAACTTCTAACTTGATTAATGTCAAGTATATAAGTTAAAAAAATTTTTTATGAACAAAATTTATATATTATCTATTAATATCTCATAATTCCTCTTTTTTTAGAATATTAATTCTTTTTTTATAATCATCAGTGTCAAATATATAAGATCCGGCAACGGCAATATCTGCTCCATTAGCAACTACTTTTTTGATCGTTTCCTGATTTATACCACCATCTACTTCCAGTTTTATTGTTTTTTTAGTATTTTTAATAAGATTTTTTATTTTGTTTATTTTGGGTAGCTGTGATTCCAAAAATGTTTGTCCGCTAAATCCAGGATTCACTGTCATTACCAGTACCAAATCCAATTTATCTATTATATATTCTAAAACATTTTCGTTTGTTGTTGGTACTAGTGCTAAACCAACTTTCGTGTTAGTATCCGATATTTTGGCTACAACCCTGTCTAAATGTTTGCATGCTTCGCAGTGAATAGTTAAAAATTCGACGCCAATTTTAGTTATTTCTTCTACATAATTTTCTGGATTTTCTACCATTAGATGAACATCCAACTTTAGATTGGGATTACTATTTTTTATATCTCTTATAAATCTTGTTCCAAATGTTAGATTTGGTGCAAAATGACCGTCAATTACATCTACATGGATGTAATCTATCTCTCCCAACTTTGCTATTTCTAGACCAATACTGGCTAAATTGGCAGATAAAATTGAAGCGGAAATCTCTACCAACTAATTTTAAAATTTTTTTTGATTTTAAAAAAAATAATTTTATTTTGCAAGGGTTTTATGTTGTTTATACGTTTTTTATAAAAATATTTGATTTATATTCGTTATCATTGCATAAAATTGTATTTATAGTAGAAAATATTAAAATTTAATAGCTTTTCTAAGTAAAAATTTTAAGTATTATCAATTAAACAGTTTATTCTAAATCTTTGTATACGTAAAAAGCATACAATTACCTATATATTATAATATAAAGTGTCAGCAATGTTATAGTTATTATATAATATGTCGAAATACATTGATAGTTATACCTACAAAAGTTTAAGATAAACTGTTTGAGTTACAATGCCTCAAAACCATTAGCCACAATTATTGTAAAAAACAAAATTAAATATAGACTGACGGCCAGTATTTTTAATTTTTAAGCATGAATTACACCATAAAAGGCAACAAATTTGAATGGGAAGTAGTAATAGGTCTAGAAGTTCATTGCCAGATAAAGACAAAGAGTAAACTTTTTTCAAGAAGCTCAACAGAATTTGGAGCGAAGCAAAACGAATGCGTATCTTTTTTTGATTGTGCTATGCCAGGGCAATTACCGGTTACAAATAGACACTCGGTAGAACAGGCTATAAAGACAGGAATAGGACTAAATGCTGAATTCAATATGAAGTCGGAATTTGATCGTAAAAATTATTTTTATGCCGATTTACCGCAAGGTTATCAGATTACCCAGTTTTTCCATCCAATCATAAAAAGCGGCTGGTTAGAGATAAAACTTGATGATGGTAAAAAGAAAATAAGAATACATGAAGCTCATCTGGAACAGGATGCAGGAAAATCAATACACGACCAAAATCCAACCTATAGTTTTATAGATTTAAATAGAGCTGGAACAACTCTTTTGGAAATAGTATCTGAACCGGATATGAGAAGTCCAACAGAAGCTATGGAATATTTGAGAGAATTGAGGGCTTTAGTCAGAGCATTAGGTACCTGTGATGGTAATATGGACGAAGGTAGTATGCGATGTGACGCTAATGTTTCGGTTATGAAATTGGGTTCAAAAGAGTATGGGACAAGATGCGAAATAAAGAATGTAAATTCCATAAAGAACGTGGGTGATGCTATAGAATATGAAGCTAAAAGACAAATTAATCTTTTAGAACAAGATTCAACTATAGATCAGGAAACTAGAAAATACGATGCTTTAACAGGTATAACTAAAACTATGAGAAGTAAAGAGGATGCTATAGATTATAGATACTTTCCTGAACCAGATTTGGCACCTTTGATAATAACTCAAGAAATGATAGATAGGATTAAAGCCGATATGCCAGAATTGCCTGAAGCTAAAAAGGAGAGATATATTAACGAATATAAAATAAGTGAATATGATGCTAATGTTTTAACATCAAGTTCCTATGTTTCGGATTTTTTTGAAAAATTGGCAGAAAAGCACAATCCAAAGTTAGCTTCCAATTGGTTGACTTCTGAATTGTTTGGTAGATTAAATAAGATGGCGATTCCAATCGAAGAAAGCCTAGTTCAAGCAGACGAATTGTCGGAGTTACTTTTACTGATAGAGGATGAAACCATATCCGGTAAAATAGCTAAAGATGTACTGGATTTAATGCTAGAAACCAATAAAAAAGCTTCAGTAATAGTTGAAGAAAAAGGTTTAAAACAAAATACAAATTCGGATGAGATAATTAAGCTTATAGATGAAGTAATAGCATCTAATCCAAAGCAAGTAGAGCAGTATAAATCTGGTAATGACAGGATTTTTGGATTTTTTGTAGGTCAACTTATGAAAATGAGCGGAGGCAAAATAAATCCAAAAATGGCGAATGATTTGTTAAAGGATAGATTGGGAAAGTAGTTTAGTAATTGAACTTACACCAAACCGCTATAGTCAACAATAACATTGTAAAGTACTAAACAATACAAGTGTTGGAATTATAGTTTACTCCTCTTCCTCATTCTTAGAATATTTCTTCCTTTCAGCAGCAGTGAGATATTTTTTCCTCAACCTTAGACTTTTTGGAGTTACTTCCAAAAGTTCATCATCATTTATATATGTAATCATCTGTTCCAAACTCATTTTTAGAGGTGGTGTTAATATAACGTTTTCGTCACTACCAGCCGCTCTAACATTCGTCAATTTTTTTGTCTTAAGAACATTTACAACTATATCATTATCTCTAGAATGCTCACCAACTATCATACCTTCATAAACTTTATCATGTGGCGCAACAAACATTATTCCTCTATCCTGTATGTTAAACAGAGCATATGGCACAGCCTCACCTTGATCTGTAGATATTAAAACGCCTTTACGTAGAGTCTGTATTTCCCCCTTATATTCCTGGTAAGAATGAAATGTTTTGTTAAGTACCCCAGTCCCTTTTGTATCAGTCATAAACTCACTCTGATAGCCAAGTAAGCCTCTGGATGGGGCCAAAAGTATCAGCCTAGTTTTTCCATGGCCACAAGGTTTCATTTCCTTAAGCTCAGCCTTTCTTTTACTTAATTTTTCAACAACACAACCACTAAATTCATCATCAACATCGATCACTACCTCTTCGATAGGTTCCAGTTTCCTACCATTTTCATCTGTATGGAATAATACTTTTGGTCTGCCAACTGACATTTCGTAACCTTCTCTCCTCATGGTTTCTATGAGAACACCCAGCTGTAATTCACCCCTGCCACCAACTTCAAAACTATCAGCATCTTTTGTTTCCTTGACCTTTATAGCTACGTTACTTTCCTGCTCTGCTAGTAGTCTATCTCTCAATAATCTTGAGGTAACTTTTGTTCCTTCTTTACCAGCCAGTGGTGAATCATTTACACTTATAGTTATAGCCATTGTAGGTGCATCGACCGGAGTTGATTTGATTGGCTTATCTACAGTTATATCACAAATGGTGTCGGCAACGTTCGTATTTTCTAATCCAGCTATGGAGATTATATCACCTGCTTCTACTTCTTCTACAGGAACTTTTTTTATACCTCTAAATACAAACATCTTGGTTAACCTACCTCTTTCAACAAGTTCTCCAGCAAGATTTATAGCTTTTATAGGCATATTTATGGTTGCTTTACCACTATATACTTTTCCAGTTAAAACTCGTCCCACG
This sequence comes from uncultured Rickettsiales bacterium, assembly GCA_948744995.1. Classification (GTDB taxonomy): domain Bacteria; phylum Pseudomonadota; class Alphaproteobacteria; order Rickettsiales; family UBA1997; genus CALXRO01. Next base: position 12,644 of record CAPZCD010000001.1, read on the forward strand.
TATTGATTATAGTCAAGAATTGTCGCTAGCATTGAAAATGGAGCGTTTTTATCAACTTCTGGCTCTTTTACATAATCTATTATCAGATCAAAAAGTGGTTTTAAATCTTTATGTTCGTCATTAAGATCTTTGACACACCAACCATCTCTACCAACTGCGTAAAGTGTTGGAAAATCCAGTTGCTCCTCAGTTGCATTTAGATTTACGAATAAATCAAAAATCTCATTTAGAACTTCATCTGGTCTAGCATCACCTCTATCTATCTTATTAATTATTACTATTGGCTTTAGTCCTATAGCTAAGGCTTTTGACAGTACAAATTTAGTTTGTGGCATTGGACCTTCAGCAGCATCAACCAACAAAATTACACCGTCTACCATAGACAAAACACGTTCAACCTCCCCCCCAAAATCTGCATGTCCAGGTGTATCAACTATGTTTATTCTATTTTCATTATATTCTATGGAAGTACATTTAGCTAATATTGTTATTCCGCGCTCTTTTTCCAAATCACCACTATCCATAACTCTTTCATCTATTTGTTCATGTTGCGAAAAAGTTCCACTTTGTTTTAGTAATTGGTCTACCATAGTAGTTTTTCCGTGATCGACGTGCGCGATTATGGCTACGTTTCTTATACTCATAATTTTGTTGATAAATCGGACTATTGCATTCATTATACACTATTTGAAATAAAAAACAACTTGTTGGATGTTTTGAGAACGGTTTTTTGACGATAATTATCTGACTAATTTGAGAATTATTTCTAAATATTCTATCGTTTAGATAAAAAATGTTGATTTAATTTATTTAGTAATATTTCATACCTTCTGAGTTGGGGTAAAAAATAAATTTGTAGTCATTACAGGCAAACAACTCCGATGCAAGCACGCGAGGTATTATTGGAATAAATTTATAGTCGTTACTAATAAAATTATATAATAAATATATCTAAACATAAATTTTGTATTTAGATCAAACTAATACTTTGTATTAAATGCTCTATATGCTTGCACCAGAATTGTTTGCTAGATGGTAATTTCCAAAATATCCTTTAAATTAGACCCCAACAAAATCCTTAGGTTTTATATTCCAATCGATAACTTTCCAGAATTCGTTATTATGATTTTTTTCAAAGATACATAAAGCAGAAGTCGATATTTTTATGTTATAATTTTTACTGAAATTTTTAAAATCGCCAGTCAGATATGGTGCAAACCTTGCTATACCATTACTGGTGAAAACCATAATTATTTTATCTGCATATTTATCTTCAATCATTTTGGCAAAATCATGCCAGTTTTGTATGGCTTTTTTAGGATTAAATATCCAGCCTTCCGGTACTATAGCATCCTTATCCCATTTTTCCAAAGCATCCTTTCCAATCCTAGCTATGACTTCGTCTTCAGTTTGCGCCTCATCCGGTCCATAATCTATTTCATTAAATATTTTACTTTTTTCAATGTCGGCTACTATCCCAGCTTCTTTAAATGCTATTTCAGCTGTCTGATATGTTCTTTTTAATTCTGACGCAAAAACCTTGTCGGGTACAATATTTTTCAATTTTAGGTATTTACCTAATAATACTGCTTGCTCTCTGCCACTACTGGAAAGTGGTAAATCAGTTCTACAACCAACTCTTAAGCATACTTCTCCCTTGTCAAAAGTATTGCCATGTCTAACTATTATTAATTTAGTCACTTCTAATTAATTTATGTTTTTTATGTTTGGACAAAGCTTATTAGCTTGTTTTTTAAATTAAATAGGTTGATATCAATAATTACATCTTTACTTTCCTTTTTAAAATAGTATAATATAAACCATATAGTTTACCTACCAGTATAATGACTGAACAACTTGAAGAAGCAGCGACTTCTATAGATGATAAAATAGAAGGTACAGACGACAATAATCGGGTAGTAGCAGAAGCTACTGACAACAAAGAAATACAAAAAGAGGAGAAGTCGGAGGTTGAGGATGAAGTTGAAGAGGAAGAAAGAGTTGAACCTAAAAATGATAATGAAACTGATGATGAACCCAAAATTGAAAATGAAACAGAAATTAAAGCTGAAGATGAAGATGAGAGAGAAACAACAAGCAATTCGGCCATCAATATAGATTTTAGTTCCATAAACTACAAGGATTTTGAGAAGATAGATCAGGAGCAGATAGATCTTTACTATATGTTGAATGACAATAAAAATAATGCTGAGTTTTTGAATGAAGATCTCGTAGCTCTAAGTAAAAGAGAAGAAGAAATTAAAGCATTAAAAGAGAAGGAGAAGGAAGAATTTGATTTTAAAATGGAGGAACTAGTTAGTGACGGAGATGAGGTCAAGGTTGATTTAACCGGAATAATTGATGATTTAGAAATAGAAAAAGAGAAATAATAAATATGAATCTGAATGACAATATAGTTAAAGACACTAATAAAAATGAACTTGATGCTGGTCTAGAAAATTCCTTAAGACCACTAAATCTTAATGATTTTATAGGGCAAGAAGATACAAAGCATAATTTAAAGGTATTTCTAGAAGCGGCTAAAATCAGAAGTGAAAGTTTAGATCATACATTATTTTACGGTCCTCCAGGTTTAGGAAAAACGACCTTGTCACATATAATCGCAAATGAACTGGGAGTTGGTTTCAAAAGTACATCAGGGCCGATTTTGTCTAAAGCAGGGGATTTAGCAGCCATATTAACAAACCTTCAACCTAACGATGTTCTCTTCATAGATGAAATACATAGATTACATAGCACCGTCGAAGAGATTTTATATTCCGCTATGGAAGATTTTAAACTTGATATAATAATAGGAGAAGGACCTGCTGCTAGGACCATAAAGATTGATCTACCAAAATTTACACTTGTTGCTGCGACTACTAGGCTTGGACTTTTATCAAATCCGCTAAGGGACAGGTTTGGGATACCACTTAAGTTGAATTTTTATAGGCCAAATGAATTGGCTAAGATAATAAATAGAGACGCACAGATACTTAATACAAAAATAGATGATGATGGTGCTCTAGAGATAGCTAAAAGATCAAGGGGAACGGCGCGAATAGCTATAAGGCTGCTGAAGAGAGTTAGAGATTTCGCGATAGTAGCAGGTAAAAGTGTTATAGATAAAGAAATAGTCAATTTATCTTTGAATAGATTAAATATAGATAAAATTGGTTTGGATAGCTCCGATATAAAATATTTGATGTTTATAGTGAATAATTACCGTGGCGGTCCAGTTGGTATTGATACCATATCGGCCGGTTTGTCAGAAGAACGTGATTCAATAGAAGATACTATAGAACCATACCTTATCCAGTGTGGCTTTCTAAATAAAACTCCAAAAGGTAGAGTACTTACAGATGTGGCTTATAATCATCTGGAAATCAAAAGGGATGTTTCTACCGAAGTTAATCCAAATCTATTTGACTAGTTTCTATTTTTATTTTTTATTTTTATATATTTTTTGTTTCAACAATTCTATCTGTTTAAGGTGTTCACTGTAGTTACTGGAGAAAGTATGACCACCTTCTCCGTCTTTAACGAAAAATAGGTATTTTGTTTCTGTCGGATCAAGTACGGATATTATAGAGTCCCGCCCAGGGTTACATATAGCTGTTTTCGGCAATCCAGTTATTCGATAGGTGTTGAATTCATTTTTTTGTTTTATCAGAAGGTTAGTTTTTATCTCTTTTTCTTTTGTTACATCACCTTTAGCATAAGCATAAATAGCTGTTGGATCCGATTGAAGACGCATATTTATTTTTAGCCTATTCAGAAAAACTGATGCTATTAGTTTTCTTTCGGTTGGTATTCCTGTTTCTTTTTCTATTATTGATGCCAATATCACCAAATCCCGCTTAGTTTTTACATAATTATTATTATATTTACCCCACACTGTGTCCAGAAAACTTTCCATACTTTTCTGCATTCTCGTTATAATTGAATTCCTAGTATCACCTCTCTGAAATTTATAGGTATCAGGCATTAATGTTCCCTCTTCAATAAAGTCTTTATCTTTTATTTCTCCACTAAGAAATTCATTTGATTCAAGCAAATTAAATATTGAATTATTTGAAAAACCTTCTGGTATAGTTATGGTTCTGTAATAAATATCGTGGTTTTTAAATTTTTTTAGTATACCCAAATATGTACTGTCTTTTTCAATTTTGTATTCCCCATATTTTATGGTTTTATTCCAAAAGAATAACCTAATCACTATTCTAAATATTTTTGGCTTTTCTATCAGTTTTTCTTGGTAGAGTTTGTCTGCCACATAATTTAATGATGAATTTTTTCCGATATAAAATATGCTTTCTTTATCAACTTTTGCATCTAAATATTTTGTCGCATATAGTAATACCACTAATGGTAAGAATAGGATAAATATTATTATTTTCTTCAAAAAAATGAATTTTATGTTAGAATAATTACATATTAGAAATTTTTTGTTAATTTTCAATATTATATTAAATATAAAAAGTTTTTAACAAAAACTGGGGCTAAAAAGAAAGGAATTTTTAGGATAAAGTAAATTCTTCTTATTGGATATGTGTCATTTATAGTAATATAATGTATAATAGCAGTTATTTTCTGCATATTTATAATATATATAACATCTTGATTTTAATTTTTTTATATATATAATTATACTATATAACAACTTCTAACATATCGTTATGCGCCTAAAGAAAAAGTCAATTTTAAAAAGAGCAATCTCTTTCTTCATATCCTATTCCCTAATCTTCAACAATTTGCTATATGCTTCATTACCTATAGCAGCATCTGGTAATAATAAAGAAGCTAAAGTATATAATCTTGAGAAAGAAGATGAAGAAATAGAAACAAACAGAAATAGTAGTATAAATTTACCTCGCACATCAGTTGACTCTGAAGAATTTAAATATATACTTTCTTTTATAAGAGAAAATATAATGATTAATAAAATTATAAATAGTGAAAAATTTAGAAAAAGATTCTACAAAGCGTCTAATTTAAAGTTAGAAGAATTAACCAAACTACTCGAAAAATCAGCAAAGGCAATAATAACACAAGAATCAAATAAAACGAAAGAAGAAACAAAAGTTAGAGTTCTTCTATATAATGAGGATAATGATGTGCGAGGCTATTCGTTTAACCCTAGTTCCAATCTGGAAACAAGAACAATAGGAATAAACATAAAAAATCATAATATGACAGACTCAGCCGATCTAGTAGAAACTATATTTCATGAATCTTATGATGAAAAGAAACATACCAATAATGAACTGTCAGCTATAAGATTCGGCCGATATGCTAGAGGGCTATGGGATATAGTAGTTAGAGTAAATAATTTTACTTATTTGGGAAATAGTTCCAATTTTACCAATATAAATATTAGTGATCCAAGAATTGAGGATGCTACAAAAGAAACAAAGAAAATATATAAAAAGGTAAAAACATTAGGTTATAAAGCGGGAATATTCAATGAAGCTAAGATTATGGCGAGAGTTTTGGATTATAAGTGGTTAGAGGAATATTGTAAAAATAATCCAAATAAATGTATAACTAAACCTGAACCATCGTTTAGCCTTATTCACTATGAAATCTTTTTTGAAGATGAAAAAGGTGGGCATATAGGATTCTTTGCTGATGGTTTTCCTAAAGGAATTTTTAAGGAGGGACTGATAAAACCAGATGATGAAATTAATATAGAAAAATACAATCAGGTAATTATGGACAATTTAGATGATAAAATTATGAGAGAAGCAATAGATTTGGCAATAAAGGAAGGAATTAAAAAATATGGCCTTACTCACCATTGCCAACATTTTGCAATGGATGATGTTATGCCAAGATACAATGAAATTTATAATCATAGAAAAATGATTGCCAAACTTGAAGTTAAACTCGGTGATAAAATTGGTGGAATTAAAGATGAATTCGGTGCTGGTCTTGATGCTAGACCTAGAGCAGAATTTGATAATAGACCTGGTGGTATTGGTAATGGACTCGGTAATGGAGTTGGTGGATTAGGTGGTAATGGTTTTGGTAACGGATTTGATATAGGTGGTGGTATTGGTAACAGACCTGGAGGAATAGGATTTGATAATAGACCTGGCGGGTTTAGGGATGGTTTAGGTGCCAGACCTAGAGCAGAATTTGATAATAGGCCTGGTGGTATTGGTAATGGAGCTGGTGGACTCGGTGGTATTGGTGGTCTAGGTAACGGACCAGGTGGAGTTAGAGGTGAGCTTGGCGCCGGACTTGGTGCCATGCTTGATGCTGGGCTTGGTCCCGGTGGTAGATTTGGAGGAGAACCCGGAGGAGTAGGAAATAATAATAGGCCTGGTGGATTTGGTGGAGGTGGATGGAATCCTGGAGCTGGTGGTTTTGGTGGAGGAGGCTTTGGTAATGGACCTAATGGATTCGGCGGAATGAACTTCGGTGGTGGTCCAGGTGGTTTTGGTAGATTTTAGTATTTTAAGGAGAATATTGTATGTTCAGTGTTATAGTTGAAATGATTAATATTTTTTTAGGTATTTTTTGCTGGGGTGTGATCTATTTTGGTCGGTTTTTTGATACTTTATATCTGTGGATTTTGATTATAGTTAATGTTATTTCAAATTATTTAACTTTTGGTTTTAAAAATGTAAATGTGCATGTATCAAATATGTATATTATTTCTATATGTATATTATATTTTATTTGTCTAGAGCACCTTTCAAATATAGATGCACATATATTACTCATGCTAATGCTAATGCTAGTAATATTAGTATTAAATATGGTATATATAATAAGTAGTATTAATCTAACTAGAAAAGAAAGTAAATTTTATTTATACACCATGTATTTCTTTTTAGTAATGAATATTCTATATATAATTTCTATCATATATAAAGGCTTTATTCAAGGTGGAGTTCCAGATTTTTTATTACCCTACCTAGTTTTATTAAAATTCGTATTACTCCTAAATAATATCTATATACCTTATCATTATCTGGACAATAAATATCTAAAATATACAATAATACTTGTTAGTTTGACATATTTTGCTATAGAAACTTATCATGGTGTTTTATTTGCTCTAAGCCCAGATGCTGGTTCACTATGAAATTTTGGATGATAAAATTGGTGGAATTAAAAATGAGCTTAGTGCTGGACTTGGTGCCATGCTTGATGCTGGGCTTGGTCCCGGTGGCAGACTTGGAGGAAGACAAGGAGGAGTAGGAAATAATAATAGGCCTGGTGGACTTGGCGGAGGAGGCTTTGGTAACGGAGCTGGTGGTTTTGGTGGTGGTTTTGGTAGATTTTAATAACTTTAGGAGTGTATATGTTATCTGAGTTTTTGCATTCTATTAAGAATACGATTGGTCTTATTGCATTTGTAAGTTTATTTATAAATGCCCTGTTTTTATGGCTTCCTATTATCAATAATGCAATTTTAAATTACTTGGTTTTCGGTTTTAGGAATATAAAAGCTCATATGCTGAATACGGTAGTTATTTTTTTACAAATATTACTATTTGTTTATACGAATTCAGAGGATATAATTATTGCATATATCATACCGATACCCTGGTTGATCTATATGATTAGCAGTATCCTATATTTTAAGTGGGAAAGTAAGTTAACATTTTATACTATTTGTGTAATCTTAATATTATTTATGATGTGGATAATCTACCTCATCGTCACTAGTAGTTTGCACAATGACTTTTTTATTATAATAGCATACTGTAACTTTATATTTGGACTAACATTACCGATGTCTAATGTACAACTGTTGAAACATCACTCCATCAATAAATATTTAAAATATATTACACTATTGATCAGTATAGCCTATGTTACCACATTAACCTATTTTTGTTTTAACTTTGCTCTGCATCCACCTAAATAAATTTTTGAAGATAGAGGAATGTACCCATTGGAATATCTAAATCAGTTTACACCTAATCCAACAAAGAATACTGTGTTAAATAATCAAAATCCTCAGAATTTGCCAAGAGATTTGGGCTCGGTGCTATGCTTGATGCCGGACTTGGTCCCGGTGGTAGATTTGGAGGAGAACCCGGAGGAGCAGGAAATAATAATAGGCCTGGTGGGTTTGATGGAGGAGGATGGAATCCCGGAAATGGTAGATTTGGTGGAGGAGGCTTTGGTAATGGACCTAATGGATTCGGCGGAATGAACTTCGGTGGTGGTCCAGGCGGTTTTGGTAGATTTTAGTATTTTAAGGAGAATATTGTATGTTCAGTGTTATAGTTGAAATGATTAATATTTTTTTAGGTATTTTTTACTGGGGTGTGATCTATTTTGGTCGGTTTTTTGATACTTTATATCTGTGGATTTTGATTATAGTTAATGTTATTTCAAATTATTCAACTTTTGGTTTTAAAAATGTAAATGTATATATAAATGTATATATATCAAATGCATGTAGTATTCCTATATGTATAATTCCAGATCCTTGACAACTTACTAAATTCTTCTTTTACAAAAGGCATAATAATGACAAATCCTAATAACATCTTAATAGATTTAAATTCAAAAAAGTAAAAAATAATTATTATCAAAAACTTTATTGAAAATAGTTTTATTATTATTTATATTAGTAATAATTATTCAAATTCACTTTAATATTTTGAAGTTTTTTAGATATTTGATTTTATTAGTGGTTGCCACTTTTTTTTGTTTGTCTAGCTGGGCCGAAATCATAGATAGCAAAAAAATTATCAACAAAGATTTTGATGTTTGGAGAGTATCCTGTGAAGAAGATGAGATGTTGGGTAAGATGAGGTGTAGACTATTTGTTGAAGTAACAGGTGATACAACGTTTTTTGTAATACCAAACGAAAACAATAAAATACTAATTATTTCAAAAGATGGTTATTACGGTAAAAGTGTTTTCGTAAAAGTTGATAATAATAAAATATTAGCATCAAAGTCACTGTCGGATTTAAAATATGGAGCTGTTGAATTTAGTAAAACAGATCTCGATTTAATCTTTAAACAAATGCAGACGGGTAAATTTGTTTATCTGCGATTTTATATAAAAGATAAGGTTTCTGTTAATGGTTATAAGGAGATGACGGTAAAATTCTCGCTGAATGAATTTAAAAATGCTTTGGACTACTATAATAAGCAGATCAAGAAGTATTAACTATAAATATTATTAATTAAAATGGAGCTAATATGGCAGTGAAAGTTGCGATAAATGGTTTTGGAAGGATTGGAAGATGTGTATTTAGAGCATACATGGAGAATTTAACAAAATATAAAGATATTGAAATAGTTGCTATAAATGATTTAACACCTATAGAAACAAATGCTTATCTTTTAAAATATGATTCGGTGCATGGTAAGTTTGGTGGCACTATAGAGATTAAAGGGGGAGATATAGTCGTAAATAATAAGGTGGTTAAGGTATGTTCTGAAAAAGAAGTTAGCGCTCTGCCTTGGAAGGAATTAGGTATTGATGTGGTGCTGGAATGTACTGGTTTGTTTACAACGAAAGAAACTGCTGGAAAACATCTGGATGCCGGTGCTAAAAAAGTTATAATATCAGCTCCAACTAAAGGTGATGGTGTAAAAACTGTTGTGGTAGGTGTTAATGATGGTGATTTAACCTCTAGTGATACCATAATTTCAAATGGTTCCTGTACTACAAATTGTCTGGCTCCAGTGGCTAAAATATTGGATAGAGAAATAGGAATAGTTAAAGGTCATATGACAACGGTTCATGCCTTTACGAACGATCAAAGAACGGTGGACTGCGCACATAAAGATTTAAGAAGGGCTAGGGCTGCAAGTTTGTCAATGATTCCAACAACAACTGGAGCTGCTAAAGCAGTTGCGTTGGTATTGCCACAACTTAAAGGTAAACTTGATGGAGTTTCTATAAGGGTTCCAACACCGGATGTATCTTTTGTTGATTTGTCGTTTGAAGCTAAAAGAAATACATCGGTTGATGAAATTCACAGTATTGTTACGAAAGCTGTTGGTGGTGAGTTAAAGGGAATTTTGGATTGTACTAATGAGCAGATGGTATCGATAGATTTTACTCATGATTCACACAGTTCTATATTTGATTTCAGCCAAACGAAGGTTATTGAGGGGAATTTTGTAAGAATTGGTTCCTGGTATGATAATGAGTGGGGTTTTTCCAATAGAATGTTGGATAATGCTATTAATTGGATGAAGAAATAATTAAAAAAATAATTTTGGCAGGTCAGGTATAACCTGACCTTTTGAGTTGATTTTTTATATTGATTTGCTATTACTATAGTTAGTTATTAAAAGGAGTTTTTGTTATGGTAACAAAAAATAACCCAAGGAATAGGGGTGATTCCGGTAAAAAGGTTGTTTTTAATGGTAAGGAAGTAGAACCGGTTATGTTCTATGATACCGATAAAAAAATAAGTTATTTGTCCGCTAAAGTTTCGAAGTCTAATGATGTTATTTGTGATTCGAATAATGATCCTATTAAGTGGAGTAGTGTTGCTGGTAATTAGAGTTTGATAATTTTTATTTAAGGTAAGGGAATTATAATGAAAAACAAACAGTGTTTTTTTGGTAAATGTCGTATTTTTTCGTTTTTTAGATGTTTAGCTAGTGTTTTTATAATACTTATTTCTGTTAATGGTGGGATTTTTGGAGTTACATTACCAAATTGTAATGTAGATATAAATGGAGTTGATGATAATTTGATACCTGATTTAATACAGTTAGCAACTACCGGTAATAATACAAATAAGCTATTCCTTATCGTAAAAAAAGATGAATTTGATAAGGGCAATATGTGTTATACAGCAACTGATAGTTATGTTAAGTGTGATAATGCAAGAATAAAAGGAGTGGGTGATTGTACAGATAATATTGTTTGTGAAAGTGGCTATAGCGTATCTTGTGAGAGTAATAATAATGTCACCACTTGTAAATGTAAAAAGGGAACTGAAACAAAGGATTTTACCGGAAAAGGAAATTGTACTGATTTTAATAACTATATTTCCTGCGAATCAAAAGATACTAGCTTAGATAAGGCTTGCTATCCGGAAAATCATATATGTTTGAAATATGGAAGTTATTATAAAAATAATGAAATGCTGTATAAGAAAGACGTACAAAATGAGAATGATAAATTTTATGTCTATAAAAAAAACATCATCAATTCTGGCACTAATAAAAATTGTGAATTTTATGTATTTCCCTGTGATTACAAGATTAGGAATGAATCAGCACCGGCTTTGAATGCCTGGCAAAATCAAGTTAATTTAGTTGTTTCAGGGACTGCTAATGATAACAATAAATTATTTGTAAAAAATATATTTGGTAGTTTGGGTAATATGTCATTTTTTATCCAAGCAGGAGAGTGTGATATTAGTAATGGTACCTGTAGTGGTAACTGTAGTAGAGATAGTGGTGATAATCAATGTTCTACAGCTGAAGTTATAAAGAAAAGTTACTATTATAAATATTATGATAGTAATAGAAATGTACTGTTTTATTATGAGAAAAACATAGCCACCGGTAAGGAGAATAATATTGGAAGAATTTGTAATAAATATCTTCCAAATTGTGTTGATTTAAGACCTAATGATTCTATGGTTGTTTTATATCAGAATAAATCAAATATATCTAAACTTGAAAATAACACTAAAGCCAGAATAGATTTTTACAAGAATAATATAGGGGATGGTTTTTCGGTCAATGAGGCTAATTTGTATTATTTATCATCTCCAGGCGCAGCTGATGCGTTATGTCTATCTAAGGAAGGCGCTGGTAATATTGATATTGGTTATTGTTCTGATATTGGTAAGAATGGAAGTTTAAAGTATAGATATGGTTTGACTTTAGCTTATTTTAAAAAAGACAATACAGTAAAGCCAAATTGTTATTTGAAAAGTTGTATAGATCTCACTCCAGAAGAATTTGAAGTTATAAAAAGGGAAGGTGCAATTGATAAAAAGTATTGTAGTGAATACTATTGGTTGTCTAATAGTAAGAGTTTAAAATATTTTCCGAAAGAGAAACCAATATACTGTTCGGATATTGAAAATGGTCATCTTAAGTTTTCTTTGCTGCATGAAATGAAAAATTTCTGTACCGACTATGATGATGAAGGAAAATGCAAAAGCGAGAAGGATATAAAATACTACGCCGGCGGTGGTCTTGATAGAGAAAAAGGTAATTGTTATGTAAAAAATTGTTATTCTTTAACTAAAGATGAAAGAAAATTGGTAGCTGATGCTAAGATTAATAATATAGGGTTGGAAATAGAAAGAGCTTGCCCCGAAGGAAGTAACTGTGATTATCAAAATAATTTTAAATCTGATAATATACCGGTATATTGTGACAACGGTTTTTTATTTAATAAAGATACTCCCGGTTATACGAATTTTGAACCGATAAATCTTAATGTTATTCCATGTTATGAGTTTCAAAAAGAACAGTTAAATAATATTGGTGCCGAAAGAGTTTTATTGTTTACTGAATTAATCGGAAAAGATGGTAAACATGGTATGGGTGACAAAAAATATAATACAGATTTAGCCTTAAAGAAGGAAGATTCAGATTCTAGGTTTGTATTTTGTAGAACTCACTACGTACCTTTAAATTTAATAAAAAAAGCTGAAGATAATGGCACAAAAGCATCCTTTTTGAGGACGAGAGTGATATTGGCTAATGAAGAAGATAAGGCTGGTAATATTAATATTTATAGCTATGAAAATAAAAAAACCTTAGAAGATTTTGGTATAAAATATTTCCATGATGATATGGGATATCAAAAGGTAAAATTTACATCGCGTAAACTGGATGAATTTAAGGATGTAAATAATTATATGAATATTTTAAGTTTTGTGGATAATGTATTTCCCTACTATAATGCTGATTTAGCCGGTATGCAATCGTCTGATATATTTAATGGCAACGAAATAATCGGTTTTAAAATTAATGCCGTAAAACAAAAAAATTCTGTTTTTTTTGACTGTTTAAATGATGAAAATAGAAAAAAACAAAAACAAAGTAAAGATGATGATTTAATAAAAGACGAAAATTGTAAAGATTGTGTTGGTGGTAAAGACGGAGATAGTCAAGAAAAATGTTTATATAATAAAAAAAATAAAGATAATGAAAAAATTTGTATGAAATATGTTCCTTTAGACTATGAATGCAAACGTGAATGTTGTGATGGTAAAGATAGTATTACAGAAAATTACTGTTATATTGAAGACTTTGCTAAAGAAAAAATGTCGAATGCAAATTTTTATATAGCTGAAACTGATAATACAGGTTATTTAGATTGTCCTGTGTATGCATACGCTGCTGCTGGTAGTGAAGAATATAAAAAATTTACAAATGGTATTATAGGTGATTTTTTAGAAGAAGTTGGAAAAGATAAACTTGATATAATAAAAGCTGCTTGTGATGATTTACTACCTATTGTTGATGACAGAAAATTACCAGAGGCTAGTATTTTACAACAATTAATAAAACCAAATAAAGTTGATATTAATTTTTCCAATAGTAGTGGTTCCCCTGGTAAACATGATCTAGAACGCTATGGTTGTACTAAATTCAATGAAGTAAATCTGTATACTCATGGTTTATATGGTTGTAAATTACCAGATATAGATAGTTCATATTTTAATACCATTCTCAATCCGGTAAATTTGTATAATGGTTCTGAAAAACCGACAGAACAAAAAATAACCGACCTTAGTGTATGCTCTAGGTATCAAAATGATGTACTTGGGGAAAGCAGCAAATGTGGCCAAAGAGAAGGAAGCCAATACAGGGATAAATGTTTAGATTTTAGTTTAGATGTATCAGATCGTAATTCAAATACACTGGATGATTCACCACAAAAATCTAAATGGATATTTGAAGAATCAACCGGCGGTTCGAGATTTAGAACTTTTAGAGAGAATAGAGATATATATGCTATAAGAGATTTTCACACCTATCACTATTGTTCGGCCACTGAAAATTTTGAAGGTAAAGATGATAAGGGCGCTGCATATGTATACGCCGCGGGATTTACAGCAGGAGCTGCCATAGGTACTGTTGCTTGTCCAATTGGATGCATCCCGGGGTGTATCTTTGCATTATTTGCAACCGGAGCTTGTATAGCCATTTGTATACCTGTCTGTATTGTTGCTACTGCTGCAGTAACTGGTGCTATCTATTTAGCTGCCAGATACGATCAGTGGAATTTAAATTTACAAAATGATTTGCAAATAGCCCGTGGTTATAACTTAAATAATTATCAAAATAAAGGTTTTATAACTCCAACTCTTGTGACAGATAATAACAACTACATCTATAGATTTTATTCTCGTTCGGATGATATAGAGGAAGATTTAGCTAATAAGTTGAATGCTAATAGTGAATATTTTAAAGAAAACACTTTAGGTATAGATATATTAAAGAAATGTGGTATTAGTGTTATACCTAAAGATAGTACAGGTGAAGTTATAAATTTTGGTTTACTTGAATTAACTAAATCCGAACATGATGATAATATGGGATATAATTTTAGTTATAAGATTAAAAAATTTGAAGATGATGGTAAAGTTTCTATTGATGATTGTGGTGAATCCGATATAAAAAATTGCCTAAATGAAAAACAAAGGAAATGTGTTGAAGGTTATGGTGTGTCATTTTTTGATGGAAATTTTATTAAATATATTAATAAAAATTTTATGCTAAACGAAGGCGGATTTTTAAAAAGATACAATAAAGGTGATATAGCAAAAGATGATTGGGGAAGTTTAGCCAGTCCTTCAAATAAAAATCGTGATTGGTTACCGGTTGACATTATTTATAATACTTTGGATACACAAAGTGAAGATGATATTAAGCAAAATGGAAATTGTAAAATAGGACTATTTGGCGATCCAATAGGCGATTTATCAAGATGCAGGGGTTTTAGTCTAAATTGCAAAAATGGTTCTGATAAAGATAAAGTTATTTGTAATAAATTGGGAACAGAATTTAGTGAAGTACAAACATTTTTTACCGAAAGTCAAGCATTAAAATTGCCATTAGCAGGTCACCCTTTCTTTTTTTATACATTACTTACACCAAAAAATACTCCGGAAATGTTTGATCCTTCTATTTTTGTTGAAGAATTTTGTAAATACAGTACTGATGCGTTTAGTTGTAAAGAAGGAAAAAGTATGACACCCAACGATGGTTTAAATAAGCTAGTACTTAATTTTTTTGAACCTATATTAAAAATTGGTTATGAATATAATGGCGGTATCGCCAATAACGATTTTAAAAATCATTTTACTCAATATAATAATTTTATTTCCTATATTAGTTCATTAAATAACAGTAGTCCGGATAACTATAGCTATAGCTGTCCTTATCAGGTAAAATATAAAAGTAACTATATTCAAACCGAAAGACAATATACTTACGTACTACACAGAACTTTCGAACAAGGTGCACATGATGAATATATACCTAAGGTATGTCTCTACAGAATAGTTAATGTTGAAGGTAGCAATAGTGTTAATACAATTTATAATTTTTATATAGATAATAAATGTTCTAAGAAAGATGGTGTCTTGCAAAAAAACGGTTATATTATTATAGATAATAATGTTATGTGCTTTCCAAGAGCTCCGCTCAGTTTTGATAATCTAGTATTAGCTGAAAGCCCGGACATCAATTATAATAGACCATACATAAATTCAAAGATTACTGATAAGAATAGTGGAACTGATTATAAACTTATGCAAAGTGACGGAAGTGATGATATAATGGATTTTGGTGAGAGTAGAGATCTTGGGTTTGGTTTAAATTTCACCAGAAGCTACTGCTCTAAGTTGTACTATGATTATTATAAATATGTAGATCAATTAGAAAAAGGTGGGGATACTCTTGACCAAGCGACTATTAACCGAATAAATAAATCAATAAATAGTATAGAATCTTATGTGAGAAGTGATTGTGATAAAGAAAATGGATATGAAAGCGAATTTTTGATAAATGAATCAGAAATGAAATCTAAAATTGATGATGAAAATAAAAATATTCCAGATAGTGAAGTTGTTTTCAAGGAAACAGTAATAGTAAGAAAAAATAATAGTGCTTATGGTGGTTTTAATGAATTATGCGTTAGCGATTATGATATAGATAATATTTTTAGTATAAATAAGGAATATGCTATTTCCGATGAATTAACTGATTTTCCTGAAGTTTTTGCTTTTGCGAGTGACAATAATGATGGAGTTGATACAAAATGTTTGCTCAGTGACAGCAGTAGAGAAGATACTTCCTGTATGGTTACCGATAGGTTTGCTTATCTATATTTAACCAAAGCTGAGGAAGAGAATTATTCAGTTAATTGTGAAGATGGTAAATGTAAAAAAGGTGTTAGTGGTTGTAATGAAGAGCAATGTAGATTATATGTTAATGTAGATTCGCTTGAAAGAATTCCACTAAAAAAGTATGAATGTGTATTAGAAAATGGAAAGGTAAATCCTGAATTACTTACGGACGTAAATAATATAACAGACGAAATAGCAGAAAAGATAAGTGCATGTTATAAAGGTGGTTTTAATTATGCGGGTATTGTGCACGATTCTATAGATTCCAGCGAAGTAAAAACACAGTGTAAATGTAAAAACGTGACTACAGCGGAATTTTCAACTTATAATAATGAAGTCTTAAAAATTAGAAGAATGACTCCGAGAGAATATGGGCTTTGTATTGACCTGAAAAAGCCTATCATATGCCCTGCCGTTAGATACTATGATTCTACAAAAACATATGTTGATGACAATTTAGCGCTTGGTAAAACTCAAGAAGAAATGGATGAAAAAAGTGAACAAAAGTATTATGAACAGCATCTATGGCGAACAGCTGAAAAAATTGCTGGTATTATACCTAGTGTTTTCTATAGTAACACCCTAGGTCATGCGGAATTTCCAGCTAGTCTATATTGTGAAGACGAGAAAGATTGTTTGGGTGAATCTAAAAATGTGACCGGTTCTTGTTTGGGTTATTGGAAAAATGGTGATGCTATTCCAACCGCTACCTGCGAGGTTAAAACCTATAAAAATAAAGAGAATGGAAAAATTAGAAATGTCTATGAATATAAGCTAAAAAATGGTACGGAATGTGTTAGATATAGATGCCCTGGTATTAGTGGCAACGACTATTTAGACGAGTTTGAAATAGATAAAAATGCTTCTAATGTTTTTACAGCAGCAGAAATTACAGACTTTAATAATATAAATAGAACTGACTATAGAAGTTTTATCAATAATGAAGAAATTGATGTTTATTCTGTTGATAAGAGAGGTTTATCTAATGGTTTTGCTGCCTGGAGAGAACTAGAATCTGGTGATTTTGCTAAGGATAGATATGAAATTGAGGGTGATATTTTTGTAAATTGTCTAACCGGTTATGGTTTAGCTGGTTCAAATAATAGAATTTCGGATGCATTATTAAGTTTAAATACAGAATTAATAAGAGGTATAATTAAAGGAGAATGTTATTATAAAGTGGATAATAATGTATATCTCAATAATAATTTGCAACAACAACATATCAAAATATGTGAATCCGTTAGAAATGATATATATAAGTTTATATATAGTAACACTATTAATTTAACTAAAAACGCTTCAGAAACACCAAAAAAAGATAAACCAAAAAGATATTGTAACCAAAAAGGCGAGTGGATGCCGGTTGAAGATGTTTATAATAAAATGATCTTAGACAGCAGCAGTCTTGATAATAATTTATATCATAGTGGTGTGACAAATTTATGGCTTGATATCTTTAATAAAGAAAGAACTTATACTATTTCAAATGTTCTTGATGAAAATACTAGTTTAATAGATAAGGTCAGCCAATATGGTTATTGTGAGAGGTTGGTTTGTAGAGGAATAGAGCAACCGGATGAAAATTATTATATTGATGAATTTTTTAATGAAGAAAATGCAGATAGTAAAACTAAAGACATATATAAATTTTGGTTGCATTCAGGAGGTGCAAACTGGAAGGTTACTTCAGCCCCAAGAAATTCTTCAAATAAGATTACAAATGATGCCAATGCAGATCCTAATTCTAGTGAATTTTCTAGTAGAAGTTTAACAAACATATTCTCACTTGTAAGAGATAATGAATTTGATGATTATATTATAGGCAATAAGTATAAATATCTAAAAAAGGTAAAAGGTGAATGTAGAAAAGAATTTGGTTATTATAATAGAGGTACAAGTTTTTCATTAACTGAGGTTGCTAAACAAGTTAGCGCAGTAAATTCCTTAGAAGCTGATGAAAATAGTAAAAAATGTACCTTAGATAAAGAATTATGCAAAAAAAGGTGTATCAATTTAGGTATTGATGCTAGTGATTGTAGTAAAAGATGCAGCGAGGATAATTTAGCATGTGAAAAATGTGTTGATTCCAGAAAAGCAACGAGTTTTGCTATAAATGGAAACGATGAACCATATCGCGTATGTACCAGTGTAGGTGTATGGGGTGAAGTTAATAATAAATGCGTAAGATCGTGCGAGTTACTCCATTTATATAGAACAAATGTTAATAGTGATTTGTATTCCTCTAATGAACAAATTAACATTAATGATATAAATAAAAATGAGTTAAAGATAGAAAATCATGATGTTATATCTTTTAATTCAGGAAATATTAGTTATGAATATATGGAAGGTAGATTTTTAATGTACGATTTTAGAAATCCAAAATTAAAAAATGAGAGAAAATATACACAAGGAGACTCTATATTTGGAGGTGCTAACTGGCCAAGAAGTATTGTTAATGTGGATAATCCAGATGGATCTGATTGTGATAGTAACGGAAAATGTTTGAGATATGTAGAAGTTGAAGGAGTATGTAACAAAGAATATGATAAACAAGATGTAAGTGATCCTACCCAATATGGGAATAGCACAGTTGATTCTTATGGTAATCCAAAAGGACCAACAAGAAAATGTTATGAAGATGGAACCTGGGGCCCAATTTCTAATAAGTGCTTTTTAGAAAAGACTTGTGCCATATTATTTTTATCTGTTTCAGATATAGCGGATCTTATAGCAAAATATAATAATGCAAATACTAATCTAAATGATTTAAACCATGCTATAAGTGATATATATGCCGAACATTTAGGTGAGAAAAATGAAAGATCAGGGTTACTAACAATTGATACTAATAATGGTTTAGTTGGTTATCCCATAAGTTGTAATGGTGTTGTAGATAATACTATTAATGGTTTTGAATCTATAAAAGTGGAAGGTTTAAGACAAACATATTGCAGCTCCCCTGGTTGTTGTGAAAATGCAGTGTCAATGGTTTGCAATAGTTCTGGAGAATCATGTGCTAATGGTGTTTGTCATATTGCCGGTTGGTCATTTAACACATTGGAATTAGAAAAATACTTTATTCCAAAAACTTGTAATATATCTTTAAAAAGAGATCCGGAAGATAATAATATTTATTATAAAATTTATGGTACACCAAACACTGTTTTTAGCGATAGTAATGATTTGTTTAATAAAATAGATAGACTAAATTTTGGGTTTGCTGGTAAAATTAGTAATTATCCAATAAAGAATTCAGCTAAACATTACACAAAAGAAAGCCAATTTGATTCAGTTTATAATAAAATAAATAATGCTACAAACAGTAATTATAAGGTTAAAAAAACGGGTGATACTAGTACTGGTGTTGATATTGCTATTCCTGCTCTATACGATAAGACTGTTAATATTAATGGTTCCATAGGAGGAAGAAGTGGAAGTAACAAAGTATATTACTCTCACCAAATATATGCAACCTGTGATAATAGATATTTTTATAATGAAGTTTCTGGAAATGATTATTATAACAAATTAGCCATTTTCTCTTGTCAGGGAGAAAGTGGTAATCTTAGATTTAAACCAGAATATACAGATGGTGACTATATATTAAAATCTGAAACATCACCTGCTGATGCCTGCAAGCCAAAAACTTGCGGTAGTAATTCTTATCAAATAGGTTGGTCCTTAAGTCAAGTCAAAGAATTTGTTGATAATAATGCCAAAGAATATAATAATGATAAGAATAATAATACTGAGGAATATAACAATAAAAAGTACGAGGGGCTTAATAAATTTTCACAATTAACGTGTCCAGATAAATATGCTTTTGTCATAAAAAAAGATACAGATAATAAACTTGATGATAGTCTTAATGTTGGAAGTTATTTTTCTTCTAATAATGAAAGTTATGAAGCCGATGGCCTTGTGAGTTCTTTAAAACTTACCTGTACTGCAAAAAGATCCGAAAATGCATATACTAATACTAATGAACCACAGGAAGTTTGGAATAGTAATTCATCATTTAAGATAATAAATGGTAAAACTGCTAATAATGCATATGATGCCAACAGATATGGAGATTTACAGTATAACGATTTACCTAAGACTTTCTGCAAAGATATAGCCAAAAATGATTGTAAGACAGTAACAGAGACAGAAATTATAAATAATGGTGATATTTTCTCACGTAATGCTGATGATAATACAAATCCTGGATACTGTGTTAGAATGGGCTGTCCTAGATTAAATTTAAAAATTGTTAAGGATGAAGATACTTTAAAAGCAACACAAGCTGGAAATTCTACTTCCTCTAACACTTTTTCTGATATACCGGGAACTTTTACTTTACCTTTAAAATATGGAAATGATGATACTAATAACTATTATGATTTTGGTGATGTTGTCGTTATTCAGTCGTTGGATGGAGACTATAGCGAAAATGACTGTCCATCTGATATATGTGGAGATGATAAATATATTAAAAAATTTGTCCAATATACTAGCGCTGGAGTAGGAAATGGACAAATAGGAAGTAGTTTATGCGGATATAATCAAGATATATATAATGATGGAGGTAGCGATAAATTTAGTTATAATTATTATTTTGACCTTAAAAAAAATGAAGATAGAAAGGAAGATATTTCAAATTGTTTTAATAATTTATCTTCAAAAGATTCATTAAGTAAGACAAATGTCGGTGGTTATACAAAAATTAATGATTCATTATATGTAAAATATAGAGATGATTATAAAAGTGAAATAAATGTAATTAACAATGTTAAGTCTTTAGCTAACTATACTGTAACAAGAGATAATGATGATATAAAAGGCAAAGCTAACGACCTTTTCAAGAAATATACTTTTGATAAGATTAGTATCAGTAATGGTGAAATAAATAATAATGTTAGTGAAAAATTAAGTTCATTACGAGAATTTGTCGATGGTCAGATTAAAACTATTAATGATTATGCCGTTGGAGAAGCGAAAAAACTATCAAATGGTACTAATACTAACGTTAGCTATCACTGCTTGTATGATGATGAAGTCACAAGCTTGAATACAGGCAATGGAATTAGATTTACCAGTACAGGACATGGACTATTCAAGTGTGGAACTAGCTCTTGTAAAGATAAAGAAGTGATTTTTATTAAAAATGGTGATGATAAATGTAAAAAAACTGTTACTAATGGTGATAAACAAGAAACAGTATCTGGTTCATATTATTTGAATGTCAATGATTTTGAGACAAAATTTAATACTGAAGCCGAAGCAAAACGCAAAAATTTAAGTGATAATTTTAAGGCAAGTGATAGTACTGATGCAACTGTAAAATCATTGTATACTGAGTATTATGATTTTTATTTAGCTGAAAGTTATTTTAAGGCGGAAGGAAATGCTTGTAGAATAAAATATTACAATAGTTTTATATCCGAAATAATTGGTTCGGTGGCAGAAGAAGATGGAGTAACTGATCCAATAATACAAAAAATATCTAAAATGACTACTCCAAAGGGACAAGTTTATGTAATGAAAAGTGATGGTGAAATAATAATGAATTTTGAAGGTACAGAAGATGATATTGATGAAACAACAAACTCTATAGACTGTTCCAAAATTGAGATTAAAGAAGAAGATAGTATAGTATTTGCATATCCTATTGATGAAAATGGGAATATTTCTTTCGCTAACTATGAAAAATACATTAATAATGATGGTGTGATTTGCAAAAATTATTCAGTAAACGATGATGGAGTTGAGACTATAAAGGATTGTAATAATTCAATCTCAATTCCAAATGAAGTTATGGAAGAATATGAAAATTACTATTTAAATATTTTTGAAAAAATTAAACCAGTTATAAATGATCATAATGAATATTATAAGAAAAAATATCAGGATGAAGAAAATAAATGTAAAGAATTTTATAGTGATTTTTTAGATGAAAAGTCTAAATTTGGTACAAGTTATACAAATACAATTAAAAATGGTCTGTTTATGGCTATGAAGTGTACTCCTGAAGGCTGGATTGTTCAAGGTAAACCTAGTTGTAAGAAGAGATGCAGCAGTCATGCAGATTTTAGAATTGACCCAGATGGTGCTGGAGATTTTGACATTACAATAAAAATTGATAATTTAAGACATTCAATAAATACTGGTATGATAGAAGTAGGGGCTCACAGAGGTTTAGCTAATTGTTCTGCAGCATTGAGTAAGGTATATGGTAGAAATGGGGCGTCATTTTCATGCAACAATGGAGAAATGACAACAAATTTGCTTACCACAAAAGAGGGTGGCGTTTTAAAAAATGGCTATAAATACCACAGCAATGGATTAGCATGGCATATATATTGTAGTGGTACATTTAGTGCCTTTGGAATAACAACCCAAAGAAATGCCGATGTTGGTGGTTTTTTTCATACTGTCGAATGTAATAAAAATGATAGCTTCTGTTGGCGAGACCATTATGAAAATGATGTTGCTGTTTTGTGTCCTAATAGTAAGGATGTACATAAACTAGTTCATTCATGCGACACATTTTATAATTGTATTAATGATCACAAATGTGATACTAAATTTGATACTGTTACAACTGTAAATTATGAAGCTAATTTTCATTAATAAAAGTATATGGTTAATTTATGTCCCCCACAAACCACCGCCAGAACCTCAGAAAAAGATTTTCAATCTCAAAAGAATCATTACCAGATTATGAGTTGCTAGAGATGCTACTATTTCTAGCAATTCCACGCAAAGACACCAAACCACTAGCCAAGATGCTTTTGAAAAAATTTTGTAGCCTAGATGGCGTAATAAATGCCGATAAGGATCAACTTTTAAGTATTGACGGAATAGGAGAAGCTACAGTGAATCTCCTGCAACTTATACACGAAATATTAGTTCGCATAGCTGTTAGTGATCTGAAGAAAAATAGACTAACACTTGATAATTTTGTTAAAGTTGAAAAATATTGCAGAACTAGGATCGGAGGCATGGTTAAGGAGGAGATGCTAGTCCTATTTTTTAATGGCAGGATGGAACTCGTAAATGAGGAAATCATAAATACCGGTAACCACAGTGAAGTCAAGGTCTATAAGAATATGATAATAGCTAAAGCTACACAAAATGGTGCCTGCGGAATTATATTGGTTCATAATCATCCATCCGGTAATTGTGAGCCGTCACTTGCAGATATAAAAGTTACAAAAGAGCTTAAGGAAATATTGGATCAACTTGAGTTGAAGCTTTTTGACCATATAATTGTTTCTAGTAAAGGTAGTTATAGCTTCCACAAAAATAGACTTGTGATTGATAATTTTTAGTTATAAATATCCCAAAACATATTTTACTTATTTTTTAATATTATCAATTTCAAAATTACTATAACCTTCAAAAAAATAACTAATATCAATACCTTTCATATAAATCTCTCTGCTGTCTACGTCAGATGTTAGCGCATTTTTTAACAAACATTTTAGTTCTATATCTTTTATAACACTTCTTTCCATTGCAGACAAATACTCCTCTTTATCAACCAAACTCCAATTAATAACTTTTTTTATTTCCTTTTTTAAAATTAAATCAAGCCAAATCCTTGTGCTTCTGCCGTTCCCTTCTCTAAAAGGATGTGCTACGTTCATTTCTACATATTTTTCAATTATTTGGTCATAATTATTTTGTGGCATTTTTTCAATATTTTCTAAGGATTGTTCCAGATACATTATAGGAGCAAAGCGAAAATTACTTTTTGAGATATTTACATCCCTTATTTTCCCGGCAAAATAATATATATCTTCAAATAAATACTTATGTATTTGTGATAAACCTTTAAATGTCCTTATTTCAATTTTATTTATATCCCCACTATCAAATAATTTTTTTGCTTTTTGTTTTGTAATTTCTTCTTCAACTTTATTCAATTTAATTTGATTTGCTATATTTAATTTATTTTCTAAAACCATAAATATATTTGGCTGGATTAATTACTTTTAGTATATAAAGTTGGCTAATAAGGTCAAGATATTAGTTTTGCTTTATTAGACTTTCTATATAAAAAAATTTCCATAAAAACAAACTTATGGTTGATAATTTTTAGTCATAAATATCTCAAAAATAACTATATAAATACTAAAAATAAGCTTATTTTTAGCCATGTTGAAAAATCAACCTGCTTTTATGTCAATATACTTTTATTAATATAATTTAATTTTATGTTCTTGTAATGAATTATTTTATAGCTTATCATGTACTCATGAGTATTTATGTTTTTTGTTATGAATAAAATGTCTATTTTACCATCCATAAGAGACAAAGTTGCTACAGCTTTCAAAAAGTCTGGTGAGGGATCTTTGTCAAGTTTTTACAAAAGTCTGGAGAAAGTTAAATTTGAAAATGAAAGCGATTTTGCTGAGATGGAGGAGAAAATAAAGGATATTTTGGCTAAAAATGGTTTGATGAAGGTATTGGAAGAATTTATAAAGTTATCCATAGATAAGAAGATTGAGCGAGATACTAAAGTTAGTTCTAAAATATCTATTCAGGAATATATTGATAAAGAGGATTGGCGTATAAATGCTAACGCTAATACCGGTTATAGTAATGCTGGGATGATTAATAATATCTCCGGTAAGCTTGTTGCTAACTATTGGTTGGATAATGTCTATTCGGAAGAAGAGGGTTCAGCTCATAGAGATGGTGACTATCATATACATGATTTGGATTGCTTAACAGGCTACTGTGCCGGTTGGTCTCTTAGGGCTTTGTTAGATGAAGGTTTTAATGGTGTAAGAGGAAGAGTTTCAGCTAAAGCTCCCAGACATTTTAGGACAGCGTTAGGTCAAATGGCAAATTTTTTAGGTATTCTACAGTCTGAATGGGCTGGAGCACAAGCATTTTCTTCATTCGACACTTATTTGGCTCCGTATGTTTTTAAGGATAATTTAACAGCTAAAGAGGTTAAAGAGGCTATAACTAGTTTTATCTATAATCTTAATGTTCCGGCCAGATGGGGTCAATCTCCATTTACGAACGTTACGATGGATTTTACGGTACCGGAAGATTTAAAAAATCAAATTCCTACCTGTAATGGAGCTCATTTGTTTAAGAATGTAAATAATGAAAATTTGTTGAAGAAGGCTAAGGAAAGAGGCGTTGATTCTTTGGAGGATTTAACCTATAAACATTTCCAAAAGGAGCTGGAAATCATTGATGTGGCGTACTATGAGGTTATGACGCATGGTGATGAAGAAGGTCAACCATTTACTTTCCCTATACCAACTGTAAATATAACTGAGGATTTTGATTGGAACACTCCGGCAGCGGATGCTTTATTTGAAAATACTGCTAAAGTTGGAAGTTCGTACTTTCAAAATTTTATAGGCAGTCAGTATATGAAAAATGAAAAAGGGGAATTGGTACCTAATCCTGAGGCTTATAAACCTAATGCAGTTAGAAGTATGTGTTGTAGATTACAGCTGGATTTGAGGGAACTTCTTAAAAGAGGAAATGGACTTTTTGGTTCGGCTGAAATGACCGGTTCTATAGGTGTTGTGACTATAAATATGGCCAGACTTGGTTATCTTTGCAAAGATAATAAGGATGCACTGTTTTTCAGATTAACCAGGTTAATGGATTTGGCTAAATCAACTTTGGAAAAGAAGCGAGTTTTTGTGCAGGAGCTTTATGATAGAGGTTTTTATCCTTATACAAAAAGGTATTTGAAGGGTTTTAAAAATCATTTTAGTACCATAGGTGTGAATGGGATTAATGAAATGATAAGAAATTTTACCCATGATCGAGAAGATGTGACAAGTGAAAGCGGCATGAAGTTTGCTATAGAAATTCTGGAATTTATAAGAAATAGGTTGAGAAAATACCAGGAAGAGACGGGTAATTTGTATAATTTGGAAGCTACTCCAGCCGAGGGTACAACCTATCGATTTGCTAAAATAGATAAAAATAGATTTCCAGATATAATTCAGGCTGGTTTTGGTAAAAATATATACTATACCAATAGTAGCCAAGTTCCTGCTAACTTTACGGATGATCCTTTTGAGGCTCTGGATCTTCAAAATGATTTACAGTGTAAATATACGGGTGGAACTGTTTTACATCTGTATATGAGCGAAAGATTACCGGATGGTGAGTCAGCTAAAAATCTTGTTAAGAAGGTTTTAACTAACTATAAGCTGCCATATATAACGGTAACTCCGGTTTTCTCGGTATGTACTAGCCATGGCTATTTGAATGGTGAGCAGCCGCTTTGCCCTAAATGTAGTAAAAAAACGCAGGTTTGGACGAGGGTTATGGGCTATCATAGGCCATTTGATAGCTTTAATATTGGTAAAAAAGGCGAACATAGTGAGAGGGTTCTGTTTAAAAATGATAAGTGCTAGTTGCTGTTTTGGTGTAAGCGGTTTGAGATAACCTTTTGTGTGAAGGGTTTTTATATTAGGGATACTCGTTCAATAATACTCCGTATCTTCTTGGTCGGAGTAAAAAATAAGCTCATAGTCATTACTTATAAAGTTATATGAATAAGTAAATCTAAACACAAATTTGTGTTTAGATTTAGGTTAGACTAAATACTTCATATGCTTATGTTATAGCTGTTTCTTCCAAGAATACCTACCCTATGTAATTTTGTATAGGGGATATTTTTTGTAGCCAAATATAAGTTGAAGTCATCCTTTTTACAATATATAAGATCTGCAGTGAATTATGTAAATCTAAAAAAGTCTGAAAAACATAGGGAAAAGATTAAAAATACAGAGAATATAGTCTATTAAGAATATTAATTCTAGTATAAGAATGTTTACGCGGGACATCTCTCTATTTCTTGATTACCTCAATTGATCCCATAATCACCATAATA
>CAPZCD010000002.1 GCA_948744995.1 uncultured Rickettsiales bacterium
AATATTATA
Organism: uncultured Rickettsiales bacterium; assembly: GCA_948744995.1. GTDB lineage: Bacteria > Pseudomonadota > Alphaproteobacteria > Rickettsiales > UBA1997 > CALXRO01. Next base: position 10 of record CAPZCD010000002.1, read on the forward strand.
GAAATAAAGTTGCTTAGGTGAATATCAAGAAATGGAGACCAGAGCCAAGAATTTAAGAAAATTTAAAAAGCGAGGTTGGGGTTAATATAATAACCAATAATTTTGTTAAACCGGAAAATTTTTTCAATGATAAGAAAAATTTGGTAGTTATAGTTGTTGGAGAATCTGCTAGGGCAAAAAATTGGGGTTTAAATGGTTATGAAAGAAATACCAGTGAATTTTTGGATAAACATAGAGACAACATAGTAAATTTTACTAATGTTGAATCTTGTGGTAGTTCAACATTTGTCAGTGTTCCATGTATTTTTTCGCATATGAGTAGTAGTAATTTTTCTTTGAATAGAGCAAAAAATACTGAGAATATACTGGATATTTTTAAAAATTTTGGTTTTGATGTATTTTGGCTCAGTAACAATGGTGACTGCAAAAATGTTTGTAATAGAGTTTACTTTAAACACGTAGAATCTGCTAATAATTTTGATGATAAACTTTTTGAAGATGCAAAAGTAATTGTAGAAAATGGTAATAATAAAAATACAATTCTGGTTTTGCATCAAAGAGGTAGTCATGGTCCACTATATTATAAGCAATATCCAGAAAATTTTGATAAATATCAACCATCATGTAAATCTGATATAAAAGATTGCGATATTCAAGAAGTTATAAATTCCTATGATAATTCAATTTTATATACCTCGTACCTATTGTCAGAATTTATTGATTTTTTAGGACAGCAAAAGAATTATGATAATATACTGCTATTGTACGTGTCAGATCATGGAGAATCTTTTGGTGAAAAGAACATGCTTATGCATGCAGGTCCGTACGTTTTGACTAAAAATGAACAGTGGAAAGTCCCTATGTTTATGTGGCTCAAAGGTTATCCATTTGATAGACGTTATCTATTGAAAGCATCTGGTAGAAAATTATCCCATGATAATATATTCCATTCTCTACTTGGTTTATTTGGTATTTATGGAAATTATTATAATTGTGAATTGGATTTATTTAATTGGTGTAAAGATGCTAAATATTAGTTAAATGTTTTTTAACCCACAAAATCAAACCACTATGTTAAAACCACAATCTACATGATGCACCTCACCCGTAACAGCAGACGACATGTCACTAAGCAAATAAACCGCGGAATTACCAACCTCATCAATAGTGCAAGCCCTTTTTAGTGGAGATTTTGCTATAGATTCCTTAAAAAGTACCGTGAAATCACTTATACCTGAAGAAGCTAAGGTCCTAATGGCGCCAGCAGATATAGCATTAACTCTTATATTATATTGGCCTAGTTCAGCGGCTAATTCTCGGACTATTGATTCTAGAGCAGCTTTACAAGTTCCCATAATTTTATAATTTGGTACAACTTTTTCAGCGCCATAGTAGCTAACAGTTAAAATTGAACCGCCATTTTTCATTAGAGGTATAATACCACGGACAAAATCTATTAGTGAGTAAGCGCTAATTTCCATTGCTTCCATAAAATCATTTTTTGTTGTTAGGGAATAGTTATTTTTTAGAGAATCTCTATTTGCGTAAGCTATTGAATGTACCAGAAAATCCAGCGAATCGGCCTCTTCAGCTATAATCTCATATAAGTTTTTTATATCATTAGAATCTTGCGCGTTACATTTTATAAGTTTTGCTCCAATAGAATTGGCCAATGGTTCTGCTCTTTTTCTTTTGGCTTCTCTGTTATAGGTTGTATATAGGGTAGCTCCATGCTCGTGGCATTTTTTGGTTATCCCCCAACCAATTGATATATCGCTTGATAAACCTATTATTAATCCTTTTTTATTCTTTAGTAACATTTTAATACAAATTGTTATGGATTAATTATACAACAAATAATAGAAAAAGTCTATTATTTTTTTATGTATAAAATTGATTTTTAAAAATCCTGAGTTTTATTGTAAAGTACTATAAGCTAAGATATTTTAATAAATATAACTTTTGTATATCTATTCTTTAAAAGCGCTAATATCTTGCATTTATTCTTTGTAATTTTTTTTAAGATTTGTTATATATAGGTCTATTATTTGCTTTTAAAATAAAATATTATACACTTACGTCATGCAAATACCATAAATACAAATATGTCAATAAATAAAGTAATTTTAATAGGAAATGTTGGAAAGGATCCGGAAGTAAGAATGATGAATAATGGTAACGAAGTGGCATTATTTAGTCTGGCAACGTCGGAGTATTGGAAGGACAAAGCTACGGGAGAAAGGAAAGAAAAAACTGAATGGCATAGGGTTGTGGTATATTCTCAGGGTTTGGTAAATATAGTAAAAAACTACGTTAAAAAGGGTACAAAGCTGTACCTTTCGGGCTCAATACAAACCAGAAAATGGGTAGATGCACAGGGCTTAGACAAACATTCAACTGAAATAATTTTGCAGGGATATACAGCTGAATTACAAATTTTAGATCCTAAAAATTCAAATGGACAAAGTGGAACAAATGGTTTTGACGAAGAGTATTATAATTCTTTGAGTGATAATATTGGCGATACGGATAGTAGAACCAACAACTCTAGTGATTTTGTAGATGAAACTATAGATGATGATATACCATTTTAATTAACATAATTTAATCAACATAAGGTAAAGGATATGAGCGAGGAGAATTCTTCTTCCGATAGCGGAGATTTAATGTCTAGTTTTATGCAAACGCAGGCAGCTGAACAGGGAAATGAGACAGGTAAAGGTGGTGAGAAACCGAAGGAAAAAAACGCTCTAGAGAAAGCTAGGGATAAGGAAAAAGAGGAGAAAGATAAGGAGTTGGAAGAAGCAAAAAAAAATTCTATGTATAATGCCTCGAAATATAAGGCGGCACAAGCTAATATGATGATTGCAAGAGGTAAGAATTTGGTATATGCAGTACCTTTCATAATAGCTGGTGTATTACTTTTAATTTTTATCATAAAAAATGGTGGTAGCTGGATTCAAGGTGGTATGCAGTTTATGATGAAGAAGGTAAGGGGAGAGTAACTTTAGCTAATGGTTAATTATGAGTTTTAAGACCAAGTACGTTACATTTTTAGCACTTATTCTGTGCTATGCATGCGTGTCTACCAATAAGAATGGTGTGGATTTGTACTGTAATGACTTTGACGTTAAGTTTGTAAATAATGATTTCGGAGAATTATTATTTTTTGATGATCTAAAAAAGGCAATTTTATCTAAATTAAGAATTTTAGCTAAAGATAATAAGCAAAGTAGGTTTGATAAAAAGACATGCTTAATGAAAATTGATGTGTCAAGAAGTAATTTTATGTCTATCATTAATAGTGCTGGCGACATAGGACGAGAAAATATAGATGTTAGTGTCAGATATGAATTAACTTCGTCTGAAATAGCTATAACCGGCTTTGTAAAAACATTTTACGGTAATAGTGTGTCTGGTTATCCATACTCTGACTATGTGAAAAATAAGAAGAATAGACAGGATGAAATTGAGGTGCTGGCGGAAGATATCTTTATGGATGTGGTTAGGCACATAAATTAAGTTTTTGCCTAGTTTTATCTCATTTTTAATTTCTTATATAATTTTAAGCTAGTAATTAGGACTACCTCTTTATTATTTACTGTTTTTAGACGAATAAATCAAGCCTTTCCTTAACTTCATTTAACCCAATAATCTTCATTATCGCGCATAGATCTGGACTTTGATCTCTACCAGTTGTCAATATCCTAAGAATTTTAGCCACATCAGATACATTACCTTTATACGCTTGTGGATTTTCCTTATAGTCTTTAATATTATCCGCATAACCTAATTCTTTAGCTACAACTTTTAACTTTTCAAACCATTCATTTTGCTCATCATTTGGACTATAACTTTCCAGGAATTTTTTACATATTATTTTTATTTCTTCCTTGTTAAATGGTTCCAACTGTTTTTTAATATCATTTTTATCTAGTTCAAAAAAGTATATTATCTCTCGTTTTACATCACTCCATTTGGCTATATCTTTTCTTGCTTTTTTAGTATTTTCTCTTTCTATACTAAAGATTTTTAGACATTTACTCTTATTTTCTTCAAGTATATTTTTTAAAGTCTCATCATATTTTTTAGCCCATTCTAGTGAATTGTGGTATACCTCTTCAGCACTCATTTTTGATATGACGTCCTTGCTGATGCTATCAAGCTTAACAAAGTCAAATAGTGCACCACTCACATTCATTTTTTTTATATCGAACGGGAAGCTAGAGTAACTTTTGTCAGGATTTTGTTTTCTCCAACCCTCAAAGCTGGAATTAGCTAGATTTAACAAGTATTCAATTACACTCTCCTTAGGATAACCCAGTTGATCAAAGTATTCTACATTAGCTTCGGGATCTTTTCTTTTACTTAATTTTCTTTTAGCACCATTATCAATCTTTAACAGCGGTGAAATATGAGCATATTTAGGTGCTTTCCATTTCATAGCTTGGAATAGTTGTAGATGTAATGGTAAAGATGGGAGCCATTCATCACCTCGAACAACCAAAGTTGTCCCCATCAGAAAATCGTCAATCACATGGGCGAAATGATAGGTTGGTAAACCATTTTTTTTCATTATTACCACATCCAAATCGTTATCAGGAAATTCTTTATTACCCCTTATAATATCATTTATGACTATATTTTTATCAAAATTACCATTTGATCTAAAGCGTATTACATACTCATCACCTTGTCTTATTTTTTTTAGAGATTCTTCAAGCGGAAAATTCCTATATTTCGCCCAATTACCATAGTAGCCAAGTCTCTGACAGTTTTGTGCTTTCTGCTGGTTAACCATAGCTTCTAATTCTTCCTCACTGCAAAAGCATGGATAAGCTAGGCCTCTTTCCATTAGATCTTTAACAAATACTTTATAAATTTCTCTTCTATCACTTTGTCTGTAGGGAGCGTAGTTACCAATATCATGCGATCCGTCTGTTCCTTCATCGTATTTAATACCAAAATAATTTAAGGCGTTAATAACTTTATCGGTTGCTCCTGCTACTTCTCTTTTTTCATCTGTATCTTCTATTCTTAGAAAAAAAACTCCATTAGAAATGTGGGCTACCCTTTCATTAACGAGCGCTGCATACAAATTACCTATATGAATAAAGCCTGTTGGACTGGGAGCGAATCTAGTTACTCTCTGCCCGTTGTCCAACTGTCTTGCCTTGTATCTATTAAATATATCATTGACAGATGGTAAATTACTTCCAAATATAGTTTCTATTAATTCCTCCATAATGATTTCCTATTTTCTAATTTTTACTATATTGCCTAATCTTATTTTATCTATTGTCTCCTTATCGTCAATAATTACCCATGCATTATCTCTAGATATTATATTACTTACAACTCCTGTACCAATTTCTACCTCTTCTGTAGTGTTTTCATCTGTTATAGGATTATAGTTGTTTTCTATGCTATAAATTTTAAATTTATCACCCATAACCAGACCATCATTTGAGCCTAAATTTATTCTAAATATCGTTTTGCCATCATATACTCTTTTTTCTAGGATATACCCATTGTAGAGAAAAATATTGTGCAGTCTGTTTTTAAATGTAATTAAAGATTTGTCAAGAGCATATTTTATTATAGCTGTAGCATTTCCATTTTTACCATTATTTCCACCTAAAAGACTAGCGTTTTCTGCCATTTCACTACTACCGCCAAATGCTATAGATTCTAGCAATAACATAGACGATGCATCGTAAATTTTTATACTACCAGAAACTTCTCCTTCATAAATCCAATAACCGGGGTTTATAACCGCATCTGCGACATTCATAACATTACCTATATTTCTACCGGTTTCACATGACTTGCTACCTCTACAATCGGTAGAATTTATTAAAATTCCGCCTACTATATTAGCAGGTAACGTATTCACATACCTTTTTGAAACTTCTGCTTTATCAAAAGAGCCACTTATTATATAATCTAAAGATATATTACCTGGTAGATTATTTTGCATTGTTTTGAAATTTCCATCCCTAATGTATTCTTTCAGTCTATTTGCCATTTTCTTGTCTAGGATTTGTATATTTCTATTTTTAACCAAAATATTTTCTATTTTTGAAGAAATAATACCGCCTAAACCTAAAGTATTGGCATTTTGGGAATTTGTAGTGTCAAAATCTAATATGGCCACAACAATTTTGTTTTTCTTTAGAGATTCTTTTTTAGGTAGATATTTGCCGGCTTCGAGTGGTTGAGTTTTAAATTTATCAAAATTCTCTATGGTTGGTGAACAAGAAAACACAAATGATGCTAAAATCATAAGGGTAAAAACATTCTTTTTATTCATGTTAAAAAACTTTATTTAATAATAATTAACCTTACTAATTATAGCATCTTTTTGAAATTCTTCAATAGGTTTTTGTGTAAAAATTAAAATAAGCCATCAAAATCATCAAATCCAGGTTCGAAAAGATTTTTATCACCAAAAAAACTAGAAATTTTATCATCAAGAATTTTGGAATACTTTTTGGAATTATCTTCTGTTTCTATAGTGGCTGGTGGTGGTAATATATTAGTAGGTGCTTGCTGTGGGTTAATATTCACTATAGGTATTGATGTTGATCTTTGTTGCAAATTGATGATTGGTACTGGCAAAAGACTAGAATTTGGAGTCTTATTTTTTCTTATCCTTCTTTGAGATAACTGGTTTCTACTTTCCATCTGTGGGGTTATAGTAGGAAAATATACAATACGTGATGGCGGCAATAAAAAAGGTATCGGCAACATTACACATGGCCTACGCATACTATAATATCTATTCCTTATTTTTTCTCCAGTTCTTCCTGGGAAAAATTCAGCTATTAAAGCCCATTTATTTCCGAGTTGTCTATGTAATTGTAGAAGTAATCTTTCTTCCTCTACCGTCCAGGGAGCTACATTAGCATTAGGCGAAAGATAATTTAAATATCTTTCTCTGCATTGTCTTGGAGTTCTTCCTTTTAATTGCCCAGCAGCTAAATCCCATCTAGAATCTCCATATTCTTTGAAATGCTCTATTAATACATTTTCTTCTTTGTAGGTAAATTTTGTTTTTTTAGTTTTGAACGTTGTAGCGTTGGTGCTATTGTTACATAGCAACTCCAAAATACCAATTATAACTAACATAAATATTGTTCTGTAAAGGTGCAATTTACTTTTAATTTTCATTTCCATAATAACCTGTTAATAATTATTAATAATACTCTAAATATTTTAGATTTCGTATTAGATTAAATTTATAAATTATTTCAATAGATTTTTTGTAAAAATATAACCAATAATAGACCAACTAACTAATGTTGCAGACTAATAGCGGACGGTATTACCAATGTTAAATTTGGGGTCAGAATTTCATTTCCCATTTCATTAGGTATGTGATATATAATACTATATATAGATGGAATCGGATTATGCAAAGATCTGGCTGGAACTTCATTTTCCATTTGAGGAGTTATATCAAGTTCCATTTGCTGAGGTGCATCAAGTATATTAGGTATATTAATATTCGGTATTGGCAATAATTGCCCAGATATTAATGGTGGAGCAGCCGGTATAGGATGATACATAGATAAAGTACCAGTAGCTCCTATTTGTGGATTTCTTGATGATATTTTTTCATGTTTTGTTAATAAGTGATACCTGTTTTTTAATTGTTTTCTATTTCTTCCTGAAAAATACTTAATCATAATAGCCCATCGATTTCCAAGCTCTTTTTGTTTTTGTAGAAGTAATTTATCCTCTTCTTTAGTCCAAGGAGCCGCACTAATATTAGGAGAAAGACTATATTGCCATCTTTCCCGACATTGTCTTCCATTTCTGTTAGGCATATTTTTAGCAATTATTCCCCAACATTCTCCCCATTCTTCAACAAGTTTTTTCAATTTTTTATCTTCTTCGGAAGTGAATTTTACTCTTTTGGTTTTAGGTGCTGTAGCATTAACGCTACTACTAGATAATATCCCAAAAATACTAGCTATAACCATTGTAAATAATACTGCACTAAAATGTAATTTATTTCTCATTTTCATTTCCATAATAACCTGTTAAAAATATCTCGATTAAGAGATATCACATTAGATTAGATTTGTAAACTATTTCAATAGTTTTTAAAAATTTATTTTTCCTAATATCAATCTATCTTATTTTTTGCAGGAAAGAAAAAATTCTAATTCAAAAAATTCAGCCGAAACTTATTCGTAAGAATAGCTTCTTGAAATTCCCTAATACAATTCTCTATAGCTCCATTGAAACCTAAACTCGAATACGAATTACAATTATATCTACCATAATTAGCCAATTCACCATTACATACCAACTTAAATTGAAAAATTACAGCTACAAAAAAATTATTTTCTATTTGTTCTTTCTCACAGATGGTATCAATATACAGCACATTATTAGACTTATTAGCTATTTTTATTCCATTATTCTTTAATGAAGCAGTTATATTATCTTCCAGAATAGTTAATCGGTCGTCTAAAAAAACTATTTTTACCTCAAAATTATTCAACAATTTTTCCTTATCTTTTTCTATAAGATTATAATATTTAATATATTCCTCAGCATTAAATTTATTTATGAGATTAATTGTTTCTATTTTATTTTTAGCCTCTATTATGGTATCTTCAAGTACAATAAATTTTTTTAGTCTGACAAAATCATTTTTATCTTTCAAAAAATCGACGGTATTTTTTATTCTTTTATTAATATCTTTCAAATCTTTAATTTGTTGTTTAAAGAGTTCTGCTTTAGCAACATTCAGTAATACATAAAAATACTTACCTTCATTTTCAATTTTTTCCAGTTCGAAATCAGGAAAATTTATCCTTAAATTTTTATTGCCAGACGTTATTCTGTTTGCTATATTGTTTAGGGCCATAGTTGTAGCTGCTGCCATACTTAAACCACTACCTACACCATAGTAGTGAATATCAGTATCTTTTATTTGTTTGTTATACCAATCGGGAATAGCACCTAATGCTTTCCTACCGAAAGTAAAAAATAGTATGAAAATAAGATGTTTCATATGCATCAATTTCCGATGATATTCTTATATACAGGATTGTCTTGACTTATGATAACTTTGCTATTGTCTCTGGAGATAGTATTTTTACAAATTTCCATACTCTTATAAAATTCATAAAAATCCGGGTCTTTAGAAAAGGCCTTATTATAAATATTGGTTGCCATTAGCTCTCCTTCTCCTTTTAAAGCCTCTGCTTCTTTTTTAGCTTGAGCTAGCATTATCACACGTTCCTTATCAACAGTTGCTATTATTTTTTTCGATTCTTCCTCTCCTTCTGCTCTAATTTGTTTAGCTTCCAAATTTCTTTCGGTTTGCATTCTTTTAAATATAGCTTCACTATTTTCTTTTGGTAAATCAGCTCTTATTATTCTGGTATCTATAATCTTTATACCATATTCCTTGACTTTTTTGTTAGTTTCATCTTCTATAGATTGCATTATTTGAGATCTTTTTTCGGATAATAGATCTGCCATATTAAAACTACCTACTACTTGCCTTAAACTTGATTCCAATATGTTATTTAACTGCAAGACCAAATCCTTACCGGAGCTAGAGCTATTATAAAATCTAACAGCATCTTCAATTATAAACTTTGCAAAAGCATTTACTATCAGTCTTTTTTGATCTAGAGCTATAACCTCTTTATCACTTACTCTTAGATCCAACAGTCTATTATCAAATGCAGCTATATTCTCTATAAACGGTATTTTTAGGTGTAACCCGGCATCTCTTATTACTCTTACAGGTTTTCCGAATTGTAGTACTATTGTTTGTTCGGTTTGGTACACTATAAATACCGAATTTATTAGTAAAAATAACAAAAATATTATTGGGAAAAATGGTGAATTTTTATTTTTCATAACTATTACCACTATCAATGTTTAGGTGTTTCAAAAGACCGTTTGAAAGTTTTTTATCTATAAAAATTTTGTCTATGTCTTTCATAACAGTTTCTATACTGTCAAGATAAATTCTCTTTTTAGTCAAAGTTGGATTTTTCAGATAGGCTTCATAGATTTTTAAAAATCTGGATGATTCCCCTTCAGCTTTTGAAATAATACTTTCTTTGTAGGCTTCGGCTTGTTTTAATATTTCTACCACTTCGCCTCTCGTTTTAGGTAATATATCATTTCGATAGGTCTCAGCTTCATTTATCATCCTTTCCTTATCAGCTTTTGCTGTTTGTACGTCTCTAAAAGCATCTATCACTTCTGATGGTGGGTCAACTCTTAGCAGTTGTACCAATACTATTTCTATGCCGCTCGCATAACTGTCTAATATTTCCTGTAGAAGTTCTTTAGCTTCATATTCTATATCTGATTTTTTACCTGCTAAAGCATCATCTATTTTTCTTTTGGCTATAATCTCTCTCATAGCACTTTCAGCAGCCATTCGTATGGTTAGTCTATTTTTTTGTATGCTGAATAGGTAATTTTTAACATCATTGATACGCCATTGAACTTCAAAATCTATATCTACTATATTTTCATCTCCCGTTAACATTAAACTTTCGTTATTAATATTTATTTGAGTTTTATCTTTGGTTCTAAAACCAAATTCCTCCTTGTTTATGTTGGTGACCGGAACTCTGTAAAGTTTGCCGATAGGTGCCGGTAGCATGTAGTTGAGACCAGGATTTATGATTTTATAAAATTTACCAAAATAAAGAACTACACCTTTTTGATTTGTGTTTATTTTGCAAAATCCACACATTAACCATAATAGCATAACTATAAAGATAGTGTTTGTGATGTCCATTTTAATTGATACTACTTTTACTATGGCATTATCATCCACTATAGCATCATTATCATTATTTATATCGTCGTTTACTTGTTTTTTTTCTTTTTTATTATCCTCGTTATTCCAAGGATTTTTATCAAATTTATCTGGCATAATATTTGTAGTTATTCATCTTTTGTTGGACTATTAAGCCTTTCTTTAAGCTTCTTTATTTTTGTAGCTAAGTCTTCTTCCGGTGTTGTTTCTGGTTTGGTTTTCTCTTCCGTTTGACTTTCATTACTATCATTTTTTTCTTCAGAAATGTCTTCCTCAACATTTACCTCTTCGTTTTCTTTTTCATTTGTTTCTTCATCTTCAACTTCTTCAATATCCTCAATATCTATTTCTTCCTCTTCCTCTTCCTCTTCTTCCTGATCATCACCATCATTCTTATCTTCTTCTATATCTACCTCTCCTTCAGATTCAATTTCTGTAATTTCTTCATCCTCTCCTTTTTCTGTATCTTCTCCCTCTTTTACGTCTTCGTTGCTGTCCTCATCCTCATCCTCATCTTTTTCGACTGCAGTACTTTCGGCTTCCGTATCTTTATTTTCACTATCTATTGTATTATCCTGTGTATCTTCCTCAATCTCACCTTCACCTTCTTTAATTGCTTCTTCATCAACTATATCTTCTGCATCCTGTTCGTTTTCATCTTTTTCTATACTTCCATCTGTGTTTCCTGTACTGTTTTCCTCAGTATCTTCTTCCTCTTCTTCGACACCCTGTATATCCTCATTTTCTTCTAAAAAACTGTCTAGAGCATCTTGTTCTTCATCTGTTTTCTGATTTTCTACTATGGTTTCTATAGGAGTTGTTTCTAAATCAATTTCACCAGGGTTAAAGTCTCTATCTATATCCTCATCTGTTTCTTCAGTTTCTTTTGAAGTAGTTGATTCATCTTCGTAAATTTCTTCTTTAGTTTCGTCTTCGATTAATGGACTGTTTCCCGTAATTTCTAGAGTTTCTACTACTGTTGGTTTTATGTTTTTTATTAAATCCTCAAGAACATCAAGCTTATCAATAAAATCTTTTTTAATTTCTTCTATCTTGTTTTCTAAAGTTGAAAACTTTTCATTTAAATCTTGAAACTGTGTGTCATAATCATTGTCTCTAACACTTTCAGTATTTGAGATTTTTTCAATATTTTTCTTAAGGCTTGCAACTTCATTTATGGTAGCTTTTATGTATGTGTTTGTTTCCGCTATTGCATTTTTTGTACTATCGTTTTTAAGAACCTTGAAAATATCATTAATTTTTACATTAAGTCCATCAATTTTATCGGCCAATTCACTATTATTTGTGCTGGAATTTTCATTGTAGGAAATATTGCCACTTGTTCCTGTTCCTTGGCTAGAAGATTTAGTAAGGTCCAATATTAAACTTATAATTAAGCATAGGATTGCACTTGAAATTAAAATTGATATTGACATATTTATAATCTATTGTTACAAGATAGCATAAGAATATACGTTATTTTACTATTTTCAAGAAAATATTTATGAATAAATGCTTTTAAATATGAATAAAAATCTATCAGTAGTAATACTAGCTGCTGGAAAAGGTACGAGGATGAAGTCGGATATTTCAAAACCGATGCATAAGATTGGTGGTTTAGAAATGATTTCACATATTTCTAAAACAGTGGATGAGGTTAATGCTAAAGAAATTATTGTTGTTGTATCTGAAGAAAATATTGATGATATGAAAAAATGCTTACCTTCCAGCTATAAATTTGCTTTGCAGAAAGAGAGAAAAGGTACAGGTGATGCAGTAAAAATTGCTTTAGATTCTATAGCGAACCCTACTGATCCGATACTTATAACTTATGGTGATATGCCGTTGGTGGAGGCTAATACCTATTCAACCATGCTAAATAAACTCCAAACAGAAGGTACGTCTATTGTTGCACTTGGTTTTCATGTAAAAGATACAAATAGCAGATACGGAAGATTTAAATTAAACGATGATGGTGAATTAACTGCCATAGTTGAATTTAAGGATGCAAATGAGCAAGAAAGAAAAAATACCCTATGTAATGCAGGAATATATGTGGTTAAGGATGTTAGCTTGCTTAGAAAATTGCTGGATAAAGTTGATAATAAAAATGCGAGTGGTGAATATTATCTTACGGATATTATAAAGATAGCTAATGAATTTGGATTAAAATGTGTGTATAATATAGCCAGCGAAAAGGAGGTTATGGGCGTTAACTCTAGAAGTGAACTTTCGGTGGCTGAAAAAATATATCAAGATAGAAGAAGGCAAGAATTTATGGCTAATGGTGTGACATTACAAGACCCCGATACAACGTATTTTTCGTATGATACCTTGATAGAAAATGACGTTATTGTTGAACCGAATGTGGTATTTTTAAATGGTGTTAAGGTTGGTAGTGGTTCCATAATTAAGTCTTTTTCCTATCTGGAAAGTTGCGAAGTCGGTAATAACGTTACAATTGGACCCTTTGCAAGAATAAGACCGGAAACTATACTAAAATCTGATTGTAGAATAGGTAATTTTTGTGAAATTAAAAAATCAACTATTGGTATTGGAACAAAAGTTAGTCATCTGACATATATAGGTGATACGGAAATTGGGGATAATACTAATATTGGTGCCGGAACAATAACGTGTAACTACAATGGATATACAAAATTTGGGACAAAAATTGGTAATAATTCGTTTATTGGATCTAATACCGTTATGATTGCACCCGTTAAAGTTGGTAATAATTCTATGACGGCGGCAGGTAGTGTTATTACAGATAATGTGGAAGATGGAGATATAGCTATTTCTAGAACTCAACAGAAGAATATAGAGCAGGGAATGGTAAGATATAGATCTAAAATGGAGAAAAAATAATGTTACAAATTGTTTTACCACTGTTTAATCCTAATGTGATTAGCATTGGTGGTTTAAATATACGATGGTATTCGTTAGCTTATCTGGTAGGTGTTATCTTTGTACTTAAGTTTACAAAATACTATGATAAAAAGTTTGATCTAAAACTTGGTGATGAAAAATTTTATGATGATTTGGTGTTTTATGAGGTTTTAGGTATAGTAATCGGTGGAAGAATAGGATATTGTCTTATCTACAATTTTAGAGAGATTATAAAATCCCCGCTAAAAATATTTGCCATATGGGAAGGAGGAATGTCATTTCATGGTGGGCTTTTGGGTGTTATTTTGGCTAGCTACTACGTTTGTAAAAAGCATAAGATAGCTTTTTTTAGACTTACTGATGTTATTTCGATTTCTGCTCCAATTGCTCTTTTTTTTGGTAGATTGGCAAACTTTGTGAATTTGGAATTGTATGGTAGACCTACAAATGTTCCATGGGGTATGGTATTTCCTACTGCTGATAGTTTAGCTAGACATCCCAGTCAACTATACGAAGCATTTTTTGAGGGGATTATTTTATTTGCACTAATGCTATATGTAACAAAAAAATACCAGCTAAAGACCGATGGTTTAAATTCATCGGTCTTCTTGGTATTCTATGGGGTATTTAGAATTCTCTGCGAATTTTTTCGCGAACCAGATTGTCAAATTGGTTTTTTGTTTAATCACACAACGCTCGGGCAATTACTTTCTCTTCTATCTATAGTTTTTGGAGTTTTAATCTTTATAATAAGAATAGAATCAAAAATTAATACTTCTACCTAATTATTTTTTACCCTCGCAAGCTGCATCGCCACCCGTAAACGCTTTAATTATGGTTGGTGCGCCAAATATACAAGCCATACCTAGTGAAAAGGTAAGTATAAGTGTCCAAGATACTTTACCACCCAAGAATGCTAGCGCTATACCCATACAAGCAAATGCTGCCAGTGCCTTACCAACACCACCCGTAAGGAAGCCCAAAACGTTGCATATTAATCCTTCCAATGTAGTGCTTGTATCAACTTTATAAGTTTCTGAATTACCACTAGCCCTAGCAACATTGCTATTTGTGGTTAAGAATAATAGGGAAATTAGAATAATAAATATTTTTTTCATATAAAATAGTGTATTGTTAGTAATAATTAGATTATTATGCATAAATTTTAAATTATCAATACTATTTTTGCATATTATTTAAATAATCTTTTAATAGTTCTAAATCTATTTCTTCAACATTGCTAGAGTAATCTTGGTTATTATGACTTTTTGCTCTATCTAAATTTATTTTTAAAAGTATATTTCCTAATTTACAAATTGCGGAAACAATACTTTCATTTTTTCCTATAATTGATTTTAAACAATCCTGATTTTCATTAATATTTCCATTTTCTATGTAGGTTTCTAAAAGATCCAAAAGGATAGCTATTAACTTTTCAAGTTTATCAAGTTTATTTTGATTCTCATTTATATCATCTACCATTTATTTCATTGATAACAAATTTAAATTTTAGATTACTATTCCAGACCGAGTTTAAACCATTATACATTTCCAAAGAACTACTTTCACAAATTATATCTACTATTGTAGAATTGTCTATTTTAGTATTTAATAATTTTGTCAAATTTTCCCTTATTTCTTCAGTTACTTCAATTATCTTCATATTTGTCTCATTTTTATCAAAAATTTTAATACTTATCCGCACATTGTGTTTTTTACTGGCAAAAAATTCTTCAATTTTACTTGTTTCCAGCTCGAGTATTATATAAGGGAAATTAATATCTTTATTGGAGCAGGAATAAACTTTAATGTTTTGTTTATTACCGGATAATAAATTGTATAGTAACTTTTGCAATTTTTGAATAATATTCATAATTATATATTTTAATGTTGCTTTTTCTATAAAATATTCTATAAAATAATCATTAGGAAGTATAATTAACCCTATTTCTGCAGGTACATTAGGTATATAGAGATGTTTAAAAAATTTTTCCAATTCGTATTATTCCTATTTTTTATAGTTCTAGTTGCATTAAGCACCGTAAAAATGTCTAAAGAAAGTAAGAAAATTGGCTATCTACTAAAAAATCTGGACAAAATCTCTTTTATAAAAGATAGAATAAAAAACAAAATAAATTTTAAAGACAGTTTGATAGGTGTAGAAATTAATGATGTTTTTGCCTTAAAGAAAAATGTTAGAATTTATCAGTGGGTTGAAGATAAAAAACTTATGAATAAAACAGGAGCTTATGTTTATACCTATCGGAAAGAATGGACTGATAACTTTATAGATTCTAAAAAATTTTATGATAAAACAAAGAATAACTATCAAAAAAATGCCAGAATCTATAAAAACGAGGTAATATTTCCCGATGGTATAATAACAAAAAAAAATAATTATGAACTTGATAGAGTATATTTTGAAAAAAAAGTAAAATTTAAAAAATTTAAATTTAAGGATAAAGCAGCGGTTTTTTATGGAGCGCCAATAGAAAAAACCTATGACATAAGATACGAGGAAGAGGAAACTTATAAAGATCTTGATTCTTATGTTGCGGCTGAAGAGAGAAAAATAGCCAAAAATGATGTGGATAAGTTCAAGGTAGTTGTAGATGGATCTATACTATTTAACGGAAATAACTATAAAGAGCCAGAAATTGGTGATGTAGAAATAACTTATGAGATTTTTTCCCCAGAATATATATCATTTTTCGGTAAAGTAAAAAATGGTAAACTGGTACCTCATGGAGATTTTATAGAAGTCAGTTTTGATAATATAGAGAAAACTAAACTAATTGACAAATATAAAGGTATATTTTTAGCAAAATTTATTATATTTATATTTCTCAGTTACCTAATTTTGTGCTATATAGTTGATTTTATGCAAAATAAAATTAAAGATTTAACTCTAAAAGTTATTCCATATTTTAATGAATATTTTGTTTTTGGGGATAAAAATACGATAATAATATTATTTTTTCTTTTGCATCTATTTTTTGCCGTTAGATTATATTTATTAGCAATTATACCTATAATTATTTTATATTTTTTGAGACAAATTGATTATTATTCTATATAAGCTTGACTTGAAATGTTTTATAATTTATATTGATGGTAGTTGATTTTTACAAAAAAATGAAAGAAGAATTTTTTTCATATTTATCTAGTTTTTTTAAAAATGTTTGGATCTTTATCAAAACAAATTTAGCTAAATTTTATGAAATAGTTAATATTTCCTATAAACGCTGCAGAGATGGAGAAGAAAAACTTAATAATTTGCTGATATACTGGAGTATAATTCCATGTATTCTGTATTTTTTATTAATTTACAAATTTGGTTTATGTAAGTTTATGCAACGTTTGTGTGATTTAATTATGATTTTTATAGGTTTTTTAGATATATTTTTTATACAAAAAGCTCTAAAAAAACATCCGGAATATAATACAAAACTTGTGATGGAATATGAAAAGGAGCAATATTATTCGTCACTTTCAAAAGAAGAATTGGAACAAGTTAAATCTGATGAAAAAAAGCAAAATACAAAAGACTTTTTTAAACGAATGTTGCTTATAAAGCCCGGTGAAAAGGTGGATTTTTACAAAATAGTAAGGCTATTTGTTATTCTTACGGTTCTTGTTGGGCTAAAGAGAGTTTTGTTATAAATAATTAACTTAAAAAAATATAGGTGGTTTTATGTCGGATAAAAAAATGTGGCAAAAGGAAGATGTAGGTTTAGAGGATGATGGAATTGAAATGGATACAGAAAAAATTGTATTAGGAGAGGAAGAGTTATTAGAAAATGAGGCATTTTTTAATCCTGGAGAAAAGACACAAATAGAGAGAGAAGAAAACGCCGAGAATGATTCAGGACGAAAAAAATCAACAATTTTTAAAGAAGAATACGAAAGGCTTAAAAAAGAGGAAGAGGAGTCTATAAAAAAAGAAGAAAAAAGAAAGAAAATATTACAAGAAGGATTTGAAGCTATGGATAATAGTGATAATTTAAATTCTGACCATATTTTAAGTGATTTTAACGCAAAATATCCTACTCCTGATAGTAAACCATCGGTCTCAACATTTGTACCACCAGAAGATAGAGATGAGCTTGCAACACAGAAAAATGAACCTAAAAGAGAAAATGCTGAAAGAAATGTAAGTTCTGTAACAGAAACTCAAGAAGAGGAAAAAAATAGTCTTGATTATAAGCTTTTTAACGTCAGTGGAAATCTCGACAGGTGTTTAGAGTTGTTAGATGAGTATAAAGAAAAACGCAAATCGGAGCCTAATACTGTAGATAACTCTAGTGATTTTAAAAAACTTGGTTTAAATATTTTTTATAGTTTCAAATCTTTAATGAATAATTTATCGGCTGACGATCTACAAATAATATCGGCTGACGATAATAATTTATCGGTTAAATTATCCTCTCAAAAAAGTAATATTGACCTAGAAAAATTAAAAAAAGTATTTCTTTCTGTTGAAGAGTTTGGTAATGATTATGAAATGCACAGATTTACTGGTCAATTTGACGTGGTATTTAGTAAAGACAATAATAATATTTATAGTTGTTTTGAAAAATTTAAACAAAAATGTTCAGAAAAAAATATTTCCAATAAAAATTTAGATGAGATAGATGGCACTGTCGTAGATTTAAGAAAAATGTATCGTGGGAAAACAACCTACGGGAAAAATGATCATGAGGATAATCAAGTATCTCTATCTGATAGTTTTAGGAAGAAGGTAGAATGGCATAAAAATGCTAAGAAATTTTTTGTAGGTTTAATTAGAAAATTCGAAGATTTAACAAGGAAAGTTTTTAGAAAGTTAGAAGATATTGATAGGAAAGTTAGTAAAAATTCGGCAAAGTTTATTTATGGTAAATCTTTTAAGCCAGAGGCATGGGAAGAAGAAGAGCAAACTAGAAAAGAAAGGAGAGAAAAGGAAGATTTGGCTAGAAAGGAAAAAAGAGAAAAAGAAGATCAGGAAATGGAAAATAGTTTGACTGGTAAGACTGCTGATGAAGTATTAGAAGAGACTAACGAAGATATCATGTATTCTTTGTCAGAAGAGGAAGGAAATAGTTTGACTAGCAGTAAAGCGTTTGAGGGAGCTACTAGGACTACTGCTGATGAAATATCAAAAAAGACTAACGAAGATATAGTAAAAATGGAAAAAAACAGATCTAAAGGACAAAATAATAGTCTAAATTTCAATTCACATTAGAGTAGTTAATTCTAGACATGTAAAATGGTTATAAAATTAACTAACTTAAAAAAATGTAGGGGGTTTTATGTCGGACGAAAAAGGAGAAAGTGGAATAATAGATTTTGATACATATTTAAAAAGGAATCTCTTGTTGGTGAAACGAACTTAAAATGTTTAGAATCAATAAAAGAATATAAAAAAGAGCGTGAAAATTTAGGTGATAAAGATCCTAACCTTATGGATTTTGGTTCAAAAATTCATGATGATTTTAAGTATTTATTAAATCTTTTATTAGATAAAGAGTTACATCTAGTATCATTTGATGGTGGTAATTTATCAATTGAATTATTCTCCCAAAAAAGCAATTTCAATTTAGAAAAGTTAAAAGAAATGTTTGTTTTTATTAGAAATTTTGGTGCAGATGTAGGAATGGCTGATTTTACTAATGAATTTAATGATGGAAATGATAAAAATTTACTTGGTAAATTTAAAGAATTAAGGGGAAGGATAGAAGAAAAGTTTGGTTCAGTTGAAATTTTAGAAGAAATAGAGAATAGTATAATTCCAGATGCGAAAAAAGCATTATGTAGCTCTCCAGAACCAGAAGAACAACCTTGGAACATAATAACTGAGAGAGAAATAGTTGACATAAATAATGGTATAAAAAGTGGATTCCTTCCTACTTATGAAAATAAACCATCTTTATGGCAAAGAGCTAAAACTTTTTTTACCAAAACAATTCCTAATTTTTTTAGAAAGGTTTTTGGTAGTACAGATAGTATTACTAAACTTAATAAAAGTAATAGCAGGGAAATTTTTACAGATGCTGCTAAAACTCAAGGGAAAGGACAAACTAATGGAATTATGGCAAACATCAGAGCTAATAGCCAAAACCAAACTCAACAAATACATCATCTGTAGTTTTGACCACAAATTAATCTAAATATTATTAAACCCAAGATAATCATCAAATTTTGAAATATCGGGATTGAAATACATCTCAATATTTCCTATAGGACCATTCCTATGTTTTGCTATTATAATTTCTGCCTTATTCCTAATTTTATCCATATTAGATTGCCAGATCTTCATCTTATCAATTTCTTCAATATTAGGCCTCCTCCTTTCCTCATAGTAAGATTCCCTAAAGACAAACATCACAACATCTGCATCCTGTTCTATAGAACCAGACTCCCTAAGATCCGATAGCTGTGGCCTCTTATCTTCTCTTTGCTCCAGAGATCTTGAAAGTTGAGAAAGTGCTATTATAGGTATATTAAATTCCTTAGCTATAGCTTTTAAACCTTGAGTAATTTCAGATATTTCTAAAACTCTATTGGTTTTTGAACTTTCAGCTACACCTTTTATCAACTGTAAATAGTCTATTACAATTAAACTTATATTTTCTTTTTTAACTAACCTTCTGATCCTGGTTTTTATAGAAGATATGCTAAGTGCTGCAGTATCATCTATAAATAGTGGTACTTTTGATATTTCATTGGATTTTTCTACTATTCTAACAAATTCTTCATCGGTAACTTCTCCTTTTCTAAATTTATCTGTGCCTAAATTAGTTTCTAAAGATAGTATTTTTGCACTTATTTGGGTATTTGGCATTTCAAGAGAAAAGAAACCTACAGATTTTTTTATACCAATTTTATTATATTCCTTTAGGAATTCCTTTGCCGCATTGTAGGCAATATTTATAGCTAGAGTTGTTTTTCCCATTGAAGGTCTACCTGCAATTATTATAAGATCGGATTTTTGTAGACCACCAAGTATTCTATCTAAATCTATAAATCCGCACGGAATACCACTTATGTGACTGTCTCGTTTTTTTGCTATTTCTATATCATTTATAGTATCCAGTAAAACATTTGATATGTCTAGAAAGCCTTTATTGGTTTCAATATTATTACTTATGCTGAATATTTTGCCCTCCAAAACTTCAATTTCCTGGATAGCCGTTGTATTTTTATCACTGTTGTAAATATTAGATACAGTTTCCTCATTTATGGTTACTAAATTTCTTTTTAGGGCCAGGTCCTGTATTATTTTTGCATAGCTGACAATATCAAATATTCCGCTACTTTTACTTAAAATTATGGATAAATAGTTTGCACCTCCGATGGATTGTAGTATTTCATTATTCTCAAAAAAATTTTTAAGAGTTACACTATCGGCTATAATGGAAGTTTTTTGTATTGTTTCGGTTATATATTTAAATATTATTCGATGAGCTAACTCATAAAAATATTCTTCTTTTAGATAATCGGCAATTTTGGAGTAGTAATCATTATTAGAGATTATTTTACCTAATACTATCTGTTCCGCCTCTATGTTATATAATGTTTTTTGTGTTGAATTGTCCTGCATTTTAATCTAAATTTGTACTAATTATCACTCATCAACAATTATATTTAATAATTTTTCCATTTCTTCATTATTATTTTTACCATTTGTATTTTTTTCTAAATCTTGCCTGATAGTTTCTTTTTCTTTACTTTTTTGAATCTCCTCCAAAAAATCCCCAAGTAACGATTCAATTATGCCATTAAACATCATATTTTTTGATTTGTTATAGTAACCATACAGCGTTGAATTTTCCAACATCTTAAGTTTTTCCCTAGAGTTTCTATTTATCATACTCATACCGGTCAGAACAAACATTGAAATTAACACGCCTTTTAGACCACCCAAGGTAAACCCCAGAAACCCATTGGCAGACTTTGGCAATATTTTTTTGATAACATTTATCACCGCGTTCATAAGTGCCGATAGTATTATTATATACAGAACAAATAATACAACATTTACTATTATGTCTGGCAATAGAGGTATTGAGATTCTCTTTTCTATTTGTGGTAAAATTAGAGGTTTAGTTATAGCTGTCAAATAAAAAGAACCAAGCCAGTTGACTATTGAAGATAACTCACTTAAAAAACCTCTAACTAAACCTATAAAGGAGAATAATACTACAACTACTGTTAAAGTTATATCTAGTCCTGAAAACATTACAAAAACTGCCTATTAAATTTGGTAATATGTAGAATGTGTTGTGTCAACATATAAATATTTTGTTGTATTTTTTAAAATTAGTAGCTAATTTTTACTTTTCTTACTTGTTTTTAAACTTTTAATCTGCAGAGTCAAATTACCATCCATTTCGAAAACTATTAGGAAATTTTTAAAGGATTTAAAATCTTTTTTTAGTTTCTCTTCAGCTAGCTCCAGGTTTTTACTCCAGTTATCACCTATATTTAAGAAATAAGGAGAGGTATTCCAAATTAAATTTTGATTATTCACTAACGTTTGATCGCTAGAGAATGATATTATTGGTACATCTATTCTTGTGCTAGAAATACTATTTACATATTTAGGGTTGTTGCTAATTACGGCAATTGCATCAACCTTATCCATATAATCAGAGAGTATTGGAATCATATCACCTTTGTAAGAATCAAAGGCGATTGAACTGCAACCACAATCTTCATCAGGGTAGTAGGAATATATTTCTTCTTCAGTATCAGTAGCTATCTTTGACATAACACTTATAACGTTAACAGGGTCACTACCTTTAGTGGTTTCGTCTGAGGTCATTACAGCGTCTGCTCGCTCAAAAACTGCATTAGCAACGTCGGAAACTTCAGCTCTTGTTGGTTGTATATTTTCGACCATAGATAGTAGCATTTGAGTAGCTATTATAACAGGTTTTTTATAGTAGGAGCATAATGCAATAATCTTTTTCTGGATGGATGGTACCTTAGAAAATGGTATTTCACATGCTAAATCTCCCCGCGCCACCATAATACCGTCACTTTCAATTATTATATCTTCCAAATTCTGTGTAGATTCAAAATTTTCTATTTTTGAAATAATTTGGATGCTACTATGCTTCTTTTTTATACAATATTCTTTTACACTTTTAACATCCTTTCCGGTTCTCACAAACGACAGTGCTATCATATCAACGTTTTTACTGATACCGAAATCTATATCTTTCCAGTCCTGCTCTGTAACTGTAGGGAGTGAAACTGGTTTTCCAAAAAGATTTATATGTCTTTTTGTTGTTATATTTGTTTGTCCTTCAATAACTTTAAATTCTATATCAGTGGCTGTTTTCCTTAGCGCTTTTGCTAACATTACACCACTATCAAACACTATAACATCACCAACTGCGACATCTTTTATGAAGTTTTTGTAGTTCACGCTTATTTTTCCGGTGTTTTCATAGACACCTTTTTCGATGGTCATAGTAAATTTATCACCAACTCTAAGAAACAATTTACCTCTAACTTCTCCTGTTCTTATTTCTGGCCCTTTTGTATCTAGCATTATTGCGCCTTGAGGACATACTTCTCTAATTGAGTCAATTTTAGCTCCATGTTCTTCGTATGTACCATGGGAAAAATTTAATCTGTAAACATTAACCCCACTTTTTGATAATTTTTTAAGTATTTCTTTGCTTTCGGATTTTGGTCCTATTGTTGCTACTATTTTTGTTCTTTTCATTTTTAACTACCAAATTTTGATTACTTATATAGTTGAAGGTAGTATATGCAAATATAAAAATTTGTCAATACGTCAATATAATAGAAATGAAATTGCCGCAATTTATATATTTGTATTTGCTTAACATATGGAATACATTAAATGATCAATAGCCATTTATTCAAGTTATCATGTCATAATTTATTGGTAGAAGCCAGATATACTTGAATAAAACGTTTATGAATTGGTTATGTTAGCGTTATCCATTGACTTTAAAATTAAAAAAGCTTACAATTAGAAGGTCTTAATAGTGATGTTCGTTCGCGAACCTCTCATTTCGATATTTTATAGTCTGATTTTTCAGACAGATTTTAATAAATATTAATTATAGAGACAATGAAAGAAAAAGAAGGGATCCGGATTGTCCTGAAGGCGTTTGATGCCAATATACTTAGTCAGGCTGTTCAGGAGATAGTTGGTACGGTTAAAAGAACTGGTGCAACAGTGATTGGACCTATACCGCTTCCTACAAATAGAAAAAAATTTACAGTTATCAGGTCTCCCCACATTTATAAGAGGAGCATGGAGCAGTATGAAATAAAATCCTTAAAGAGATTATTGATAATAATACCGGCACCACAAACTGTAGAGGCTCTAATGAAGCTGAATTTATCAGCTGGCGTTAATATTAAGATTTCCTTAAATGGAGGTAAAGAATAATGACGGCTGTTGTAGGTAAAAAATTAGGTATGAGCAGGATTTATTCCAATAATGGTGAAGTTATACCTGTTACTTTAATAAAAATTTATGAAGGTTTAATCAGTAGCTTTCAGAAATATGATGATAGAGACTATAATCATATAACAATTTCATATGGTAAGGATAAAAAGACTGAAAAAAGAATAAAAAAACCAGTTTTAGGTTTCTATAAGAAAAATAACCTAGAACCATATGATAATATGAAAACCTTTAAGGTTAATAAGGATGGTGAATTTAATGTAGGTGATTTTATTGGTCTTAATGTTCTGAAAGAGGGCTTCGTTGTGGATGTAACCGGAATGTCTAAAGGAAAAGGTTTCGCCGGAGCTATGAAGAGACATGGTTTTGGTGGTTTAGAAGCAGCACATGGTGTTTCCATATCTCATAGGTCTATCGGTGGAACTGGTACGAAAAGAAGAGAAGGTAGAGTTATGAAGGGTAAGAAAATGGCCGGACATATGGGGTTTGATAAGGTTACGGTTAAAAATCTTAAAATCGTTAAGATTGAGAATGACGATAATGTTATTTGCGTTAAAGGAGCTGTTCCCGGTTGTAAAGGAGCAGAACTTGTTATTAAAACTTCTAACGTGTAGGAGGGAATTATGCAATTATTAGTTTTGAATTTAAATAATTTGAAAGAGTCCTCCGAAAATATAGACGGTTTTGATTTTGAAGCTGAAGATGGTAAAAAATGTGTTCCTTATGTTATTAAGTGGCAGATGGCTAAAAGTAGAGCAGGTACAGCTAAAACTAAGTTGATGTCCGAGGTATCTGGTTCAACAAAAAAAATAGTCAGACAGAAGGGAACCGGTGGTGCAAGACATGGTTCAAAAAGAGCAGTTCAATTTGTTGGCGGTAGAACATGTTTTGGCCCTCAACCAAGAAATTTTGAATTTTCTATTCCTAAAAAAATCGTTAAAAAGGCGTTAAGCTATGTTTTGAGAGATAAGATAAGGAATGGTAAAGTTGTTCTTATTGAGGGAATGGAGGATATGGAATTAAGTACCAAAAAGTTGGATAAGAAATTTAAAGATAAAAATATAGATAGAGCATTAGTAGCTTGTGAAGAGGATTATAGAAACTTTAATTTGTCTCTGAGAAATCTCTATAACTATAAGAATCTGTTAAGTAATGCTTTGAATGTTTATGATCTTTTAGATTTTAACTATTTGTTACTTGATAGAAAATCATTAAATAAACTTAAAGAGGTACTATAATGAGTTTAGGTTATATTTATGATATAATAGTTTCTCCAGTTATAACTGAAAAAACCAATTTGCAAGCGACCGATAATAAATTTACTTTTGTGGTAGTAGCTTGTGCTAAGAAAACAGATATTAAAAAAGCTATAGAAGAAATTTTCGGTGTTAATGTTACTAAAATTAATATCATTAATACGGATGGAAAAGTTAAGAAATTCAAAGGCAAAGTTGGTAAAAAAAGTGATATTAAAAAAGCTGTTGTAACTATGAAAAAAGGCCAACAAATAGATTTAACAAAATTGGAGGGTAAATAGTTATGGTTATGAAAAATTTTAAACCCGTTACTCCTTCAACAAGAGGTCTAAAACTAATTAGTAAGGATGGATTATGGAAAGGTAGTCCTCTAAAGATGTTGGTTGTGCCTAAAAATAGTAAGGCCGGTAGGAATAACTATGGGCATATTACCGTAAGGAGAAGAGGTAACGGACATAAGCAATCCTATAGATTGATTGATTTTAGGAGAAATAAGTATGATATGGTAGCTAATGTTGAGAGAATCGAATACGATCCCAACAGAACAGCTTATATTGCTCTAATTAAATATTCTGATGGTATATTTTCATATATTATAGCACCTGAAGGGTTAAAGGTTGGAGATAAAATATCATCCTCAAGAAAATTACTCGATATAAAACCGGGAAATGCTATGCCACTTATGGTTATGCCTATTGGTACAACAATCCATAATATAGAAAGTAAGCCAGGAGCTGGTGCCAGAGTTGCCCGAAGTGCCGGAACATTTGCTCAGCTGGCTGGTAAGGATGACGGTTATGCTATAGTTAGGTTGCAATCGGGTGAAACCAGAATGTTCCTACTGGATTGTTTGGCAACTGTTGGAACGGTAAGTAATCCTGACAATAAGAACCAAAAGTTGGGTAAAGCTGGGAGGAGCAGATGGTTAGGTAAAAGACCTAGTGTTAGAGGTGAATCTATGAACCCTGTAGACCATCCACATGGTGGTAGGACTAGAGGTGGTAGAATACCAGTATCTCCAACCGGTGTATGTGCTAGAGGTGGTAGAACTCGAAAAAAGAGTAATCCATCCAATAGATTTATAGTAAAAAGTCGTCATAAAAAGTAAGAGGTAGTATAGTATGACACGATCAGCTTGGAAAATTCCATTTGTAGATGGATTTTTAATTAAAAAAGCTAAAGCAGCTTCTGAAGATCCAAAGAAACCTGTTGTGAAAACGTGGTCGAGGAGATCAACCATTTTACCACAGTTTGTTGGTCTAAGTTTTGCTGTTTATAATGGTAAAAAGTTTGTACCAGTTTTGGTTTCGGAAGATATGGTTGGACATAAATTTGGAGAATTTGCTCCAACCAGAACATTCCACGGACATTCTGGTAACAGAAAAGTAGAAGTTAAGAAATAGGTTATGGTATGACTGAAAATAAAAAATACGCAAGCGCTTATTTAAGTAATTTAAAGACAAGTCCACTTAAATTAAGCAAGATTACCAGAGCTATAAAGGGTATGCCGGTTGAAGAGGCTACTAAGCAATTAACCTTTTGTAACTTAAGATCCGCTAAAGCTGTTAAAAATTTGTTGAAATCAGCTATGACTAATGCCGAAAATAATCATGGAATGGATATAGATAAGTTATATATCTACAGAATAGATGTTGGTAAAGCTTTTGTTATGAAAAGATTTGCTGCTAGGGCTAGAGGTAGAGGAACTAGAATTCTAAAACCTTTTTGTAATCTTAGAATTATTTTAACCGAGACGGAGGAATAGGTATGGGTCAGAAGGTAAATCCAGTTGGTTTTAGAATAAATTTAAACAATAATTGGAGTTCTGTTTGGTATGATGATAGAAACTACAGAGAAAATCTCATAAAAGATCTTCAGATGCAGAACTATGTCATGAAGAACTTTAAGAATTGTTCTATAGCAAGGGTAATTGTTGAGAGGACTGGTAATCATACAACTGTTTTGATAAAGACGTCTAAGCCTGGTGTTATAATAGGTAAAAAAGGTGCTGATATTGAAAGGATAAAGAAGAATATTCAGCAAAAAATGAAAGAGAAGGACGTTGCTATTAAGATAGTTGAAGTTGAAAAACCGGATCTGGATGCTGAATTGGTCGCTCAATCAATTGCTAGACAAATTGAAAATAGGGCTGCTTTCAAGAGAGTTGTTAAGAAGGCAATCCAAAATGTTATGAAGTACGGTGCATTGGGAATTAAGATAACTGTTTCCGGTAGGTTAAATGGTGTAGATATTGCAAGATCAGAAACCTATAGGGAAGGTTCTATACCTCTACATACATTGAGGGCAAATGTTGATTATTCCCATGTTGAAGCACTTTGTACCTATGGTATTATAGGTGTGAAAGTTTGGATCTATAAAAAGTAACGATATTTCAAATAAATATTGACTTTAACTATGGATAGATTAAAACTTAAACGCTTTATGTTATAATTATTGAAGTAAGAGATACAGATGTTATTACCTAAGAAAACTAAACATAGAAATTTTCAGAAAGGTGGAAAACGGATATGTGGTGTTGCTAATGCTGGTTCCTCTATAGTCTTCGGTACATTTGCTCTAAAATCATTAGACGCAGGAAGACTTAGATCTAACCAAATTGAAGCGGCAAGACGATGTATAACCAGAACTATGAAAAGAGCTGGAAAGATGTGGATTAGAGTATTTCCACATATTCCAGTTACGAGTAAAGCTCTTGGAGTGAGAATGGGTGGCGGTAAAGGCGCCATTGATTATTGGATGTGTCAAGTAAAACCAGGATTGGTTTTATTTGAACTCGACGGGGTATCGGATGCTGTGGCTGTAGAGGCTCTACAAAAAGCTTCCGCTAAATTACCGTTCAAAACAAAAGTTGTTAAACTTATTTAAAGAAAGGAATGATAATGGTAGAAGAAGACAAGAAGAAAATGAAAGAAGAGATTGTTGAGTCTAAAAAGAAATTACTTTCTTTAAGAATTAAAAAGTCTAGTGGCGACTTGAAGGATACTTCTTTGTTTAAGAAGACAAGAAAGTCCATAGCTAGGTTGTTTACTAAATTAAATAGTCAGGATTAGGCATGGCTAAAAATGATATTAAAGTTAAAATAATTAAAAAAGCCGGCGATAAGACTGTAGTTGGTGAAGCGTCATTTCTTAAACAACATCCTATATATAAAAAGTATGTTAAGGTGTATAAGAAATATATGATTCATGATGAGGGCAATGTTGTAAAAGTTGGTGATGAGGTTTTTATAAAATCTTCAAGACCATTTTCCAAGATGAAGACGTGGGTTATTGTTGATAAGGAGGGAAAGTAGACTATGATACAAATGGAAACTAGTTTAACTGTAGCAGATAACTCAGGCGCTAAATCAGCAAGGTGTATAAAGGTTTTAGGTGGTTCCAACCACATGGTTACGGGAATTTCTGATGTTATAGTTGTTTCTATAACCAGTGCAATTCCGGGAGGAAAAGTTAAAAAAGGTGATGTAGCTAGGGCAGTTGTGGTAAGGACAAAAAAGGAAATACAGCGGCAAGACGGCAGTACCATTAGATTTGATGATAATGCTGTAGTTCTAGTGAATAAAGATGGTACTCCTGTAGGTACTAGGGTGTTCGGACCGGTTGCTAGGGAGTTAAGAAATGGCAATTTTACAAAAATATTATCGTTAGCACCAGAGGTATTATAGTTATGGCGGCAAAAATTAAGAAAGGAGACACCGTAGTAGTATTAACAGGAAAGGACAAAGGTAAAACCGGAGAGGTTTTGGCAGTTACTCCTAAACAACAAAAGGTACTTGTTGCCGGTGTTAATATTGTAAAAAAACATAGAAAACCAACTATGAATTCTCAAGGACAAATAGTTGAAATGGAAAAACCAGTTCATATTTCTAATGTCTCTTTGATGGAAAATGGCAAGCCTGCCAGGGTTGGTTTTAAGGTTGAAGATGGAAAGAAATTTAGAATTTTTAAAAAAACTGGTAATAAGGTAGGTAATTAGTATGTCTTATTTGAAAGATTTATATCAGACTAAGGTAAAGAAAAATTTAAAAGAGAAGTTTGGTTATAAGAATGAACTTGAGATACCTAAGCTGGAAAAAGTTTCGTTAAATATAGCTTTTAAGACTGCTGATGTTGATCCTAACTTTCTGAAGTATGTGGTGGATCAGCTTTCGCTAATAGCTGGACAAAGGGCAGTTTTGGTGAATGCTAAGAAATCGGTTGCAAGTTTTAAACTAAGGGAAGGTACCCCTATTTCATGCATTGTTACCCTAAGAGGTGATAGAATGTATGAATTTTTAACAAGGTTGGTTTATGTTGCTTTACCAAGAATTAAAGACTTTAGAGGTCTATCCAGTAAAAATTTTAACCAAAGCGGGCATTATAGCTTCGGGATTAAGGAACATACGATATTCCCTGAAATTGACCTGGATAAAGCTTATAAAGTTTTGGGTATGAATATAAATATAGTTACAAGCGCAAAGACTATTGATGAGTGTAAGGCGCTGTTATTAGAATTAAATTTTCCTTTAAAATAAAAGAGAGAGGATATGGCAAAAGTAAGTGCAATTGATAAAAATAAAAAAAGAAAAGAAAAGATAGAAAGATACAGCGGTAAAAGAGCTGAATTAAAAAAAGAGGCTGAGGATACTAGTTTATCTCCTGAGGTTAGGGTAATTGCTATGATAAAATTATCCGAATTACCAAGGAATTCTTCTAAGGTTAGGTATAGAAATAGGTGTGCCATAACCGGAAGGCCTAGAGGTTACCATGGATTTTTTGGCATTTCGAGAATAATGCTGAAGGAGTTAGCTTCGTGGGGTAAAATTCCTGGTTTAAAAAAATCAAGTTGGTAGGTAGTTTATGAATCACGCAGTATCTCAATTAGTTACTTGTCTTAAGAACGGACAAATGGCTAGAAAAGAAAAAGTTATTACCCCAAGCTCTAAA
Organism: uncultured Rickettsiales bacterium; assembly: GCA_948744995.1. Lineage (GTDB taxonomy): Bacteria > Pseudomonadota > Alphaproteobacteria > Rickettsiales > UBA1997 > CALXRO01. Next base: position 30,346 of record CAPZCD010000002.1, read on the forward strand.
TTAAAGCTTGGTATTTTGGAAATTTTAAAGAAAGATGGCTTTATTAAAGACTTTCTTGTTGATAATAATGGAAGTTTTGATATAATAGAAATAACTTTGGCATATAATGGCCTCCAACCGGTTATAAAAGAAATTGAAGTTATTTCGAAGCCCGGTAGGAGAGTTTATTCTAAGGTTGAGAACATACCAGTCGTTTACAATGGCCTTGGTGTTGTTATTCTATCTACTCCAAAAGGTGTAATAACTGATTATGATGCTAAACATTTAAATGTTGGCGGTGAGTTGTTATTAAAAATATTTTAATTGGATTTTTATGACTAGTAGAGTAGGGAAATTACCAATTAAAGTTGCCGATGATATAAAAGTAGATATAAGTGGTACGGTTGTGACCCTTAAAAAAGGCAACAAGACAAAGACTTATGATTTTGGTAGTAAGGTTGACGTTTTATTTGAAGATAAATGCTTAATTGTTAAAGAAAAAGAAAATGTAGCGGATTCCGTTGTTTTTTCGGGTCTTCATAGGAGTAATTTGAATAATTTAGTTCACGGTTTAGCTGAAGGTTTCAAGGTAGTATTAGAATACAATGGTGTTGGTTATAGAGCTGTAGTTTCTAAAAACTTTTTGGTTTTGGGTCTAGGCTATAGTCACGATATAGTTATAAAAATTCCTTCTGATATTACGGTAACACCTGAAAAACCTAATCTAATAATTATACAAGGTGAGGATAAAGAAAGAATCGGAACGTTCGCATCGAGGATAATTTCGTTTAGAACTACTGAACCTTACAAGGGAAAAGGTATAAAGTATCAAGGTCAAGAAATTCTGAGAAAAGAGGGTAAAAAGAAGTAGGTAAGTTATGAATAAAGAAATATTACAAAGAAGAAAAGCTAGAAACTCCTATAGAGTTAAGGCTAATAATAAAAGTAAAAGACCTATTTTAAATGTTTTTAAGAGTAATAAAAATATTTATGCTCAAATAATTGATTTAGATGGGAATGTAAAGGTTTATGTTTCTACAAAAACCAAAAGTATGGTTGACAATGTTAGTGGTAAGAGTGGTGCCGAAAAGGCAGCTTTAGTTGGTGCTGAATTGGCAAAAGTAGCCAAACAATCTGGCATCACTAAGGTTGTTTTCAACAAGGGGCCTTATCTTTATATTGGTAGGGTAAAATCATTAGCAGAAGCAGCAAGAGAAAATGGTTTGGAATTTTAAATATGAACGAATGGTAAGAATTTATGTACAAAAATAAAGAAGTAGTTAATCTGTTGGAGAAGCTTATATGTGTAAACAAAGTTTCAAAGACTACTACGGGAGGTAAAAGATTGGCTTTTGCCGCTCTGGTTGTTGTAGGAGATGGTAAAGGCAGGGTTGGTTATGGTTCTGGAAAAGCAAGAGAAGTAGCTGATGCAAGGAATAAAGCGTTAGAAAATGCTAAAAAATCTATGATAAAGGTTCCCTTAAAGGAAGGTAGAACTATACACCATGATTGCGATGGTAAATATGGTTGCGGACATGTAATTTTAAGGCCGGCACCAACTGGTACGGGAGTTATTTCCGGAGGACCTATGCGAGCTGTTTTTGAATGTCTTGGTGTTAAGGATATAGTTTCTAAATCTTTAGGAACAAATAATCCATACAACATGATATTGGCTACATTTGAAGCCTTAAGAGGTATGAATTCTCCAAAAAATGTGGCTGATAGGAGATCTAAACATGTTAGTGAAGTTATAAAAAGGCGAAATGTTATTGTAAAAAATAATCCCTCTGTTGTGACTGAAAGCGATAAAAAGGATGCAATGTCTGAAGAAGAGGAGCTTCCTAATGTTGTTGAAGAAGAAGTTGTTGTTAGTGTTACCGATAATGTTTCTGAGGAGTAGTTATGTTGTTAAAATTTGAAGAGATTGAGAATAAGACTATTTTAGTGGAACAAACTGGTAGCGAAGCCGGCACTACAAAAAAACAAAGAGACACACTAAAAGGCTTAAAATTAAGGGGAATTGGTTCAAAGGCGGAATTCAAATGTTCTAAAGATATTTATGGGATGCTTTTGAAGGTTTCGCATCTGATTAAGGTTAACTTGAAATAGGTATTGTTATGAAATTAAATGAATTATCAAGTATAGCTAATAAGGGCAAAAAAAGACTCGGAAGAGGTGTTGGATCTGGTAAAGGCAAGACTTCCGGTAGAGGCCATAAAGGTCAAAAAGCTAGAAGTGGTGCTGTTATAAAAGGTTTTGAAGGTGGACAAACTCCTATATATATGAGATTACCTCATAGGGGTTTTAATAACATATTCAAAAAACATTACAAAGTTATCACAACGGATTCGATACAGAATATGTGTGCAAGTGGCTCTCTAGATCCAAAAGCTGTTATAACAAAAGAAATTCTAGTTTCTAAAAAAATTGCAAAAAAAAATGAAAGTGTTAAAATAGTAATGGGCAAAAAACCTGTAGAAATAGAATTTAAAATTGAGGCCGATAAGGCTTCAGAAAATGCTAAAAAATATCTGAAGTAGGTTGAAATGAGTTTAGAGCTAAGAAATAGAATACTTTTTACACTATTTATTCTTATAATATATAGGATTGGTACGTTTATACCACTACCTGGTATAGATAGCAAGATAGTCTCGGAATTCTTTAGTGGAAGTTCCAATGGTATTTTTGGTGTAATAAACACCTTTTCTGGTGGTGCTTTCCAAAGGATGAGTATTTTTGCTTTGAATATAATGCCTTACATAACGGCTTCTATAATTATACAACTGATGACCTCTATGTACAAGAGTTTAGAAGAGCTTAAAAAAGAAGGCGAAGTTGGGAGAAGGAAGTTAAATCAGTATACGAAGTATTTGGCACTTACTCTGGGTATGTTTCAGGCTATAGGTATATATTATGCTTTCTCTAATCTAGAAAAATCAGCTTTTATTAGTTCTTCAAAAATATTTTTGTTCACAACAATCTTTACATTGTTGGGAAGTACAATGTTCCTGATGTGGCTTGGTGATAAGATTACAAATCAAGGTATAGGTAATGGTATATCGCTGTTAACTACTACCGGTATAATAGCAGAACTACCGGGTAACCTAGCTTCAATTTTTGAAATGACTAAATCTGGTAAATATTCAACTGGTTTTGTGCTATTTCTTTTATTTTTATTTGCTTTTTTGATAGCTTTTGTTGTTTTTATTGAAAAAGCCACCAGAAATGTTAAGATACAATATCCAAATAGAAATATATTTAGAATAAAAAATGATAACTCCTATATACCACTAAAAATAAATATTTCGGGTGTTATTTCACCTATTTTTGCAAGCTCAATTTTAACTTTTCCTTTAGGAATTTTACAATTTTTTAAACCGGAAATAGCGGTGAAGATTGCCAGTTACATACAAAAAGGTAGCCTTCTCTATTCCTTACTATTTACGGTAACGGTTGTGTTCTTTTCCTTTTTTTACTCGGAAATAGTCTTTAATATTGAAGAGCTAGCAGAAAATTTAAAAAAAGGTAACTGTTTTGTTCCAGGCATAAGACCTGGTAAAAATACCGCTGAGTATTTTTCAGAAATAGTTAATAAATTGACTTTTATCGGATCTCTATATTTGGTGTTTGTTTGTATAATACCAGATGTTTTATTCAAGAGATACTCTGTCCGAATTTCCATAAGCGGTACGAGTTTATTAATTGTAGTTAGCACTATAATTGAGCTGATAGCACAATTCCAATCCTATGTGTTTTCAGAAAAATATAATAGTGTTAACAAAAGAAGAAGGGTAATAGTAAGGTAATTTTATGCTTAGGATAATTTTACTCGGGCCTGCCGGTTCCGGAAAAGGCACACAAGGTTCCCTTATTTCTCAACGCTATCACATACCGGTAATATCTACCGGCTGTCTTTTGCGTGAGAAGATCAAAGCTGGAGATGAGCTTGGCAAGCAGATTGATTCGATTATATCTGCTGGCAATTGTGTCAGTAATGATTTAATTTTTGATATTTTAGGTGAAAGATTAAAAGGAGATGACTGCAAAGATGGTTTTATTCTTGATGGTTTTCCTAGGAATATCGAACAAGCCATTGAATTAGAAAATAGATTTCTTGGTGGTACAGAAGTTGACGCTATTTTAACTTTTAATATCCCAAGAGATATAGTATTTAAAAGAACATCAGGTAGATTTGAATGTAATTCCTGTAAAAAAATGTATAATAGGTTTTTTAAAGATACTAAAATAAACGGTGTTTGTGATGTTTGCGGATCAACTGATTTTTTTATCAGATCTGATGACGCTAACGTTGATGCTATAAATAGAAGGTTAGACATATATGAAAAAATGTCTAGCGAGATAATAGGACATTATAGTTCGAAGAACTTGATTTATTATGTAGATGCGCTAAAAAGTATAGACGAGATTAATCAAGATATTGTTAAAATTTTGGATAATTTAGATATTAATAAATAGAATGAGGTAGAAATTGGCTAGAATAGCTGGTATAAATATACCTACAAATAAGAGGTTTGTTGTGGCTCTGACTTACATTTATGGTATAGGTAGGAGCCGAGCCGAGAAAATATGTGATGAACTAAAGATTGATAAGAAGCTAAGAACCAGTGAAATTTCGGAAGAAACACTTACTAAGGTTAGAGATCTTATAAATAAACAGGCGGCTAATGATGATGACGATCCATCAACTGTTGGTCTTGTGGAAGGTGATCTTAGAAGAAAGGTTAATTCAAGTATTAAGAGACTCATTAGCCTTGGATGTTATAGAGGGATTAGGCATGTTAAGAAATTGCCTGTTCGCGGTCAAAGAACTCACAATAATGCTAAGACAAAGCGTGGTAAGAGAGTTCCTATTGCTGGTAAAAAGAAATAAGAGGTATAATAATGGCACAAGATAATAAAACTAAAGGTCAAGGTAAAAAGGCTGTTACGCCTGCAAATAAGAGAAGAAGAAATATAGTTGTTGGTTCTATTAATATACTTGCTTCGTTTAATAATACCATCGTTTCTGTTTCCGATTCACAAGGTAATGTTATAGCTTGGTCGTCTTCTGGTAAAATGGGTTTCAAAGGATCAAGAAAATCTACACCTTATGCCGCTCAAATGGTTGCCACTAATGCCATAGATAAGGCAAAAGAATATGGACTTCAAACGGCGACGGTTGTGGTTAGAGGGCCAGGAGTCGGTAGAGAATCAGCTTTAAGAGCACTACAGGGGAGTGGTATTTCTGTCATATCCATAACGGATAACACCTATCATCCACATAATGGATGTAGACCACCAAAGAGAAGAAGAAATTAATTTAACTAGGAGAACGAAATGGCTGTATTACAGGAAAATTGGAAAGATTTGATATTACCGGAAGTGGCTAATGTGGAATATAAGGATGGTAGTGATAAAAAGGCAGTTATAACTCTAGAACCTCTCGAAAGAGGCTATGGTATAACACTCGGCAATGCTTTGAGGAGAATTTTACTTTCTTCTATAAAAGGTTTTGCAGTTACTGCTGTTAAGATAGATGGGGTTTTACACGAATATAGCGCTATAAATGGTGTAAGAGAGGATGTTGCGGATATAATAATGAACATAAAATCATTAATAATAGATAAACCAACGCCTTCTTCCGCTGTATTAAAGTTGAAATTGGATAAAAAGGGTACAATCTATGCTAAGGATATAGTTTTAAGTAATAATGTTAAAATTTTAAATCCTGATTTGGTTATTTGTAACGTGGAAGACTCAAAGGTTAATCTGAATATAGAAATGACGGTTGAATATGGTATGGGTTACTCTTTAAATGAAGAAAAAGATGCTACCGAAAAAGAGGTTTCCGTTATCTATTTGGATAGTTTATTTAGTCCGGTTAAAAAAGTTTCCTATTCGGTTGAAAATGCCAGAATAGGGCAGAGGACCGATTATGATAAGCTTATACTTGAAGTTGAAACCAATGGTACCATAAAACCCGATGAAGCTGTTGGAACAGCAGCTAGAATTTTACAAACGCAACTTAATGTATTCGTAAAATTTGAATCAGCTGGTGGTGATAAAGGTGGTAATTTTGCTGGTGCTCCAATTCAAGCTACCGGTGACAACCTAAAGAGTATTTTAGCAAAAGAAATCGATGAGATGGAATTATCTGTTAGATCCTATAATTGTTTGATTAATGAAGGGATAAGATATATAGCTGACTTGGTTCAAAAAAGTGAAATGGACGTGATGAGGTTACCAAATTTTGGTAGAAAATCATTAATTGAACTTAGGGAAAGTTTAAAGGCTATGGGATTAAGTTTTGATATGAAACTTGAGCCAGATATGCTACCGGTACAGGAAGTAGCACCAGAAGGAACTTATCCTAGAAAGAAAAAAAGAAGTTAAGGAGCTGTTATGAGACATCAAATGAAACACAGAAAATTGAATAGAAATAGTGCTCACAGAAAAGCTATGCTAATGAATATGTCTAATTCTCTTATAGGTAGTGGTAGAATTAAAACAACTTTACCGAAAGCTAAAGAGTTGAGACCTTTTGTAGAAAAAATGGTAACTCTAGGGAAAAAAGGTGACCTAAATAGTAGAAGGATAGCTATTTCTATACTAAGAAGTGAGGATGCAGTTGCTAAGTTATTTGGTAAGCTATCCGATCAATTTAGAGATAGGAAAGGTGGTTATACTAGAATAATAAAATATGGTTTTAGGTATGGTGACAATGCACCTATGGCTATAATAGAATTTGTTGAATAGGAGAAGTTATGACTAATGTATTGGATAAATTTAACGAACAGCAAGTTCAAAGTTTAAAATCAGATAGAGAATTTCCTGATTATAGTGTTGGGGACAATGTGAAGGTTAGCTATAGGATACTTGAAGGTGATTCCAGTAGGATTCAGATATTTGAAGGTGTTGTAATAGCTAAAGAAAAGCAAAAAAATAATTTTAACAGTACCATAACTGTTAGAAAAATTAGCCAGAATATAGGTGTGGAAAGAAAGTTTCTTATTCATTCACCTTTAGTAGAAAAAATAGAAATTACCAAGAAAGGTGTTGTTAGAAGGGGTAAACTGTACTATTTAAGAAATCTAAAAGGTAAATCTGCCAGAATAAAAGAGAAAATAGAAAATTCTAATAAATAATAACTATTGTTTTTAAACGAAATTAAATTATACACGATACAGCTTGTATCGTGTTTTTTTATGAAAATTGCTTTGTACCAGCCGGATATAGCGGGTAATGTAGGGACAATAATAAGAACTTGTGCGTGCCTGGATCTTTGTTTAGATATAATAGAACCTTGTGGTTTTCCTTTTGATGAGGGCAAAATAAGAAGGTCGGCTATGGATTACTATGATTATGTTAAAATAAATAGATTTTCTTCTTTTGAAGAGTTTAGGGACTATAATAAGAATTTTAGAATTGTGCTATTAACTACAAAGTCCCCCACCAACTATTATAATTTTAAATTTCAGAAAAATGATGTACTATTGGCGGGTAGAGAATCTGCTGGAGTTCCGCATGAAATTCACCAATCTGTTGATGCTAGAGTGGTTATTCCCATGAAAAATGATATGAGATGTCTTAATGTTGCAGTGAGTTTGTCTATGGTTGTTGGTTGGGCTAGGGGTGGCTTACAAAGTTTTAATTAGATAGTGTGTATTGTTGTTCATATAATTGGTTTTTAAATCTTTGTGAATAATATTTATTTATCTTAACTTACTAATAATATTATTAGAATATAAGTTTTTCAACCGAAAAAAATGACATTTAATTTTAATAATTTAACCCCAACCTCGCTTTTTAAATTTTCTTAAATTCTTTAAAAGCCCTTGAAAAATAAAGATGGGAAGTCAATTATATAAAAATTTAACATTAAAAACTTCCCATTATGATGATAACATTGGAGAACATAATGATCAATATCTTTGTTGAGGTGGACGATTTTTATAAAACCATTATCCCTTCAATGGATGAGTATATTGCAGAATATAACCATAATAACAATGGAAAAAGAGTCTATAGAATCAGAAAAGATACTCTATCAGAAAGTGAAATAATAACCATTCTTATATTATATCAATTAAGTTCCTGTAAGAATCTTAAAAAGTTTTATATGGAATATAACGGAATTCTAAAGACATATTTTCCTAAACTACCCTGCTACAATAGATTTCTAATGCTAGAGAGAAAAATAACCCATCTATTGCCTTCATTTATATCACATCTTTTTGGTGAAGAAACAGGCATCTACTATATAGACAGTACACCATTAGCAGTTTGTAGAAACCAAAGAATACATAAACATAAAACATTCAGAGATTTAGCAGAAAGAGGTAAAAGTTCTATGGGATGGTTCTATGGTTTTAAACTACATCTCATCATAAACAATGAAGGAGAACTGATGAATTTTAAACTGACTAAG
>CAPZCD010000003.1 GCA_948744995.1 uncultured Rickettsiales bacterium
CTAATCCTACTTTATTACTATTACTGTTATTATTCTTATTACCAATATAGTAGTTATATTCTCCACCTATGGTAAATGATATGGAGCCAATATTCTTTTTACTATCATTTAAATTAAAACTATGATTATAACTTAGGTTGGACCATAGTTCAAAAGTATTATTATTACTATTACTATATTTAATATTATTACTACTATCAGCTATAAGAATAGAATTACTGTTGTTATCTGCTTTAATAATGTTATTATTACCAATAGCTATTCTATCAATTATAGTACTATTAACAGAATTAAGAATAACAGTTGAAGCTACTTTAGCTACTTCAGTTGGAGTAGAAGGTAATATATCTTCTATAACTTCAGTAATATCATTGATATTAGCATCATTACTACTATTATTTAATAATTCTGCTATAGCTGATATAGTTTTATTCTCTTCTTCAGAATGTAATAATAGATTGTGTTCTATAGCTTTTTCCATAAGAGATAATATAGAATTATAGTTATTATTATTTAGAGATAATATCTCTTGTTTTATGTTACTATTAATAAATTCAGTTGGTTTTATTGGTTTTAGTTCTTCGGTTTTATTATATTTTACTGAATTTATTTCTTGAGATACCATACTATTAGCTATATTTGTACTTTCTTCATTATTATTATTTTCTTCGTTTCTATTTTCTTCTTTTGTACTATTATCATTTTCTGAACTCATTTCACTAGGTGTACTTTCTTTTGTTAGTATATATTTTCTATATTTTTTCATATTAATTAAATAATTATTATCTATATCCTCTTTTAATACTAATCTAGTTTCTTTGGTTTTTTCTTTTTCTAAAGTTTCTGTATTATCTTCTTTTCTAATTTCTTCTTCAGTTTCATCTTTTTTTTCATATCTATTGTTGTTTTTTTGATTATTATCTTTTTTATTTTCTTTATCACTTGTTTCTTGAGATATCGTCATATTAGCAATTATTTCTGGGTTATTGTCTGTATCTTCTTTATTATTATTATTTATTGTTTCAATTTTTTCTGTGTTAATATCTTTCTTTTCTTCTTCTGAATTCATTTCAGTAGAAGATATACTTTTTGTGGATAATTTATATCCTTTTTCATTAGGTTTATTTATTTCATAAAAGTTTTCTGGAATAATTAAATTATCATCTATATCCTCTTTTAATACTAATCTAGTTTCTTTAGTGGTTTCTTTTTCTTCAGTTTTTTTACTATCTTTTTTGTTTTCTTCTTTAGTTTCATCTTTTTTTTCATATTCGTTGTTGTTTTCTTGATTATTACTGTCTTCTTTATCTGATGGTTTAGTATCATCATCTGGAATATTACTTGTATTAGTTTCAGTATTATTTATATTTGTACCATTAGTTATTTGTGTATCAGATATTGAAGTATTACTGCTGTTAATATAGTTATTAATATCAGTATCATCTGGAATGTTTTCTTGATTAATTTTGCTCTTAGTTTCTTCTTCATTAATATTTGTATCATCTAATTTTTGTGAATTACTATTTAAATTCTCTTCAGTTTTTTTATCATCTTCTTTATTTTCTTTGTTGTTATCTTTTTTACTATCATTCTTCTTAGCATTAAAGCTAATATCATTTTTTCCAATTTCTAAGTTATCAGAATAATGGTTAATAGTAATACCACCAATACCAGCGGCACCATCAATTACTAAATTAACAATACCATTAGCAACAACTGGATTATTACCTATAACATTAGCAGCTATATTAGCAATAACAGCCGAATTAATAAGTCTAATTCTTTCTTTGACCTCATCTGATATAAAAAAATTTTCTATAAAAGTTTCAATTCCCATATCTAACGAAGCATTACCATTCACAATTATAGTTAATTTATTACCATCTGTTATATCTATTGTAGGATTGTTACCTACAGCTGTTAATTTACCCATTAGTTCTTTATTATTTACTGTTAAAAAAAATGTTACATCTGTATTTATTATATTAATCTCATTAATCTGAATTATATTAGTTCCTAATTTTACATTGAAAGAATTAGTTTTATCAAATTTATTATTCTCATTATCATCATAATCACTATAATTATTTGTCGTATCAGAAAATGTAAAGTTGTCATAATTTTGGTTTAAACCATTATGAATAGGTTCTGGCATCATGAACGCACTACCTGAACCACCACATACCGGTATAGCAGTAGAAAGATCTATATCTATATTGTTCTTTTCTGCTAAGTTAATATTATTTTTTTCTGATCCTGAATTTTCTTCTATTTCAGTAGAATCATCGTTATCATTACTTCTAATACCTCTGAAAGTTATGGTTGATTTTATATCGTCATTAGTACCTTGACTTATAATACTATGCTTTAATTTAATTTTGGCTCCATTGTTAGAATGGTTTGTAAAGTTAAGTTGTGAATTATTATTCATTACTATACCTATTGTGTTGTTTGTTGCTTTATCATTGCTTAATACAAAAGAAGGATTATCACCATACAAGTTAACATTTATTGTTCCACTATTTTCAATGATAACAGAGTATAAACCGTCTCTAAATCTAGGATCTATGGAAGAAATATCAGTATTTAATATTTTTCCATTAGTAAAATTGATGTGTCCTTTGTTAATAGCATTAATTTTAAAACTAGGAGTTGTATAATTATTTTTTATAGCTATGTAATTACCATTAAAGTTTAAAGTAGAATTACTATAGAATATAGCATTATTTCTACCTTTAATTGTATTATTTTTAAAACTTAATATTTTCGTCTTCTCTGAACCAAAAGTTATAGTTCCAGAATTATTAACTAGATTAGCATTTGTATATGATTTAATATTAATATCTTTTATATTTATAGTTTTACCGTAGAAATTAACAGTTGGAATACTATATTCCTTTAGAAATCTATCATTGTACAATAAATAAGCAATATCATCACTATTAATTTTAACATTATTAATGGCTAATATTTTCGTCTTCTTTGAACCAAAAGTTATAGTCCCAGAATTATTAACTAGACTAGCATTTTTAGATGATTTAATATTAATATCTTTTATATTTATAGTTTTACCGTAGAAATTAACAGTTGGAATACTATATTCCTTTAGAAATCTATTATTGTACAATAAATAAGCAGTATCACCACTATTAATTTTAACATTATTAATGGCTAATATTTTCGTCTTCTTTGAACCAAAAGCTATAGTCTCAGAATTATTAACTAGACTAGCATTTGTAGATGATTTAATATTAATATCTTTTATATTTATAGTTTTACCATAGAAATTAACAGTTGAAACTTCCTTTAGAAATCTATCATTGTACAATAAATAAGCAATATCACCACTATTAATTTCAACATTATTAATGGCTAATATTTTCGTCTTCTCTGAACCAAAAGTTATAGTCCCAGAATTATTAACTAGACTAGCATTTTTAGATGATTTAATATTAATATCTTTTATATTTATAGTTTTACCATAGAAATTAACAGTTGAAACTTCCTTTAGAAATCTATCATTGTACAATAAATAAGCAATATCATCACTATTAATTTCAACATTATTAATGGCTAATATTTTCGCCTTCTCTGAACCAAAAGTTATAGTTCCAGAATTTATAATTAAAGAAGATTTTTTATTTGATTTAATGTAAATATTTTCTATAGAAAAAAATATACTATTAAAAATGATTAATGAATTGAAATTATAAGACAGATCGTTGTTATTACAAATCAAATAGGCTTCATCATTATTATAAACTACTCTATTTCCAATAATTAATACATAGTCGGCTTCTACAGTTATTTTTCCGAAATTTTTAAACAAAATACCATCCCACGTTAAATCAACCCCTATCACCCCAAATACAGAATTATTCTCTTGATTGTTAGAACCTATATCTAGATTTATACCTTTGCCTGTTTCAATTCCGGTATTTGTTCCAGTAAATAATATATTTTTATTTGCTAAAGCATTAATATCTTCTTCTGTAGTAATAGCTTTACCATTTATTAAATAATTAAAACTTAAATTAACTTCTGTTTTATCTTCTCCTTCTTCTGTATTAAATAAACTATTTATTACTTCTTTAGATAAATATATTGGTTTGTCTCTTTCTCCTGTTGCTTCATTATAACCTCTTATTTCTGTTTCTTCTATTCCATCAGCTTTATAGGTTATATTAACTTTAACTCCTTCTTCTGTATTATCTTCATTATTATTAGTATCTGTATCTTTCTTTATGGTTAAAATACCATTAGCTATTGGTTTAATTGATGATTCTGCTGAAGCATAAACACGCTCCCCAACAGGCAAGCTTACCATCGTTGTTGTTAAACATATAACTTGTAGTGTCTTTTTAAGAAAATTTAACATTAATCTAACTCAGATTATTATTACAATTGATACATTTATTATATCATATTTTTGATAACAATCAATAGTAAATTGAAAAAATAGATTTTAGTCCCAATTTTTTGATTATATATCTGTTTTAATAATGTTATTAATAATTTTAAAATTATTTAATAAATTTCCTCCATATTTATTTATTCTTTTAATTAACTTAAAAAATCATTAAAAAATAGATATTAGATCTATTTAAAATAGCGAAATTGGATTAAATATTTTAAAAGTAAAGAGAAAGTGGTGGACAGTCTTACAATTAAGAAAAGATTTGCTTACCAATAATTGATAAATCGCATAAAAACAATGGAATATAAAGCAAAATAACATAAGAATGAAAAAATTATAGCAAACACGAAATAGTTAGTAATTATTTAGTCAAATCAACCATTGGTAAACAAATCCTTAAAAAAATTAGTATTATTGTTATATCTTAGCTCAAAAATTACTCATTCTTTGACTTTTACAGTAACGTCATTTAACTCTTACCATTATCATCTTCTTCCCTGCTCAAAGTTTTAAATTTACCCTTAATTTTATCTTTTATATAAAGAAAAGATAGCTTAACCTTACCAAATAGATAGGCATTAATTTTTTCTAACCCGTCCAAAAACTTATCTCCAAAGTAAACAAAATCTTTATTTTTTTCATTTTCAGCAACATCTAATGATAAGAATTTTGAACTTACAACCCTTGTCCCCGATAGTATGTCACTCATTATCAGCCCATCGGTTATGTAGTATATATCATACCAAAATAAGACAAAAATAATCAAAACTACAGCTATTAGATACGGATTAGTTATCTTTGTAAGATTTATCATAGATACAACAACTAAATTCCTCTTTGGTGCATAAATATGAAAATTTACAAATGATAACATTTGGAATAGCACCAATAGAAATGTTAATACCATAGGTAATGGCACCAAAATCGATCTAATTAACAATTTAAAAATACTTGGTTTTTCACCATTTTTTGCGTCTACAACTTTTAGAGACAGTATTTTTTGTCCCAAAGTTGAGGAATTTAAAAATACAGAGCACAAAAAATTATAAATTATTCCGCAAATACATACTGCAAATAGTGCCCATAAAAAGTATATAAAAACTGGGCTGTTAACAATAAATCTAACATGGTGGTTTTTAATTCTGGTTATGTCGATATGACCAAAAATTTCATCAAATTCACTGAAAAAATCTTTGATAACTATCATTCTTTTTTTTGAAAAAATGATAAGTTGTAGTAAAAAAGTTCTGATAAAATTGACAAAAAATACATCAAGTAAAAAACTTGTTACTCTTTTGTACCATTTAGCGTTGGTTATTGTTTTCATATATTTTTTATTTTTATAAAAATAATGGTGGAATAATAAAAGTTTATTCTATAAATTCAAATATTTTTGCGAAAAATGACTAACTATAATCTAATAACATTCAGATATTTTGGAATAAATTTAATGTAGATAATTATCTATATTAGCTAAAAGTTTATTTTAGTGAGCTTTTTATACACTTAAGTGTGTAATGATAAATTACATTTTCTGTGAGTTATCTTTTTAATTATTATAAGGATATCTTACGGAATTGAAAAGTTTTAAAAAAGTAATTAAAATTAAACTATTTTTTATCCAAATGCCTTTAGAACAAGTTCAGCCAATTTCTTATCATTCATGACCGATGAATAATTTTTTATGTTATTACAAACTTCAATATATTCTTGACTATTTTTGTTAGATAATTCAATTATTTTTTTCGCAAATTTTGCGCGATTATCATACTCAATTTCAATTATCGGTCTATAATTACATTGAGAATTAACACTCTCAATCATTTTTGTTTTGTAAGCAATAACAGGTTTATTAGAAACCAAAAGCGCTGGAATTGAGCCGGAGCCAGAAGAAACTTCAGTATATGGTGCGCACATTAGGTGCGCCATGCTAAAATACGTATTTAGATCTTTATCTTGAAATAAGCCCGTAATGTAAACTCTATTATTTAATTTTAAGTTTTTAATTTTATCGTGTAATTTTCTTAATTCAATGTCGTCGGAACCTTTAGCAATCCCACCAACGATTAATAATTTATAGTTTTTTGGTAGTAGAGCTAAAATTTCACACATCTCGTCATGTCTTTTAGTGGAGTTTATAAAACCAAGCATCATCAAAACAATATCATCTTCAGACAAATCAAGTTGCTTTTTTATGTTATTCTTTAGTTTAAAGTTTATTTTTGTATTAGAGTTTATCTTGTAATGTTTCTTTATAGGGTCTATTCCAAGATTTACTTTTATATTAAAAATGGACATATCATTAATAATATCCAATGAATTTGCAATAAAATATACGTTATTAAGTTCAGAAAATTTTTTGGCTTTATCTATAATTGTAGTAGCTTCTTTTATATTTTTATTAAATAAGTCCAAAGCAAAAAATGAAGTATGTAAATATACTAATACTTTTATATGACCAAGTAAAGAAAGTTTATGAACAACCTTGTAAAATATCTCAATATTATCTTGTAAAGAATAACTAGTACTATAAAAAAAACCAAATTCATGTTGTAAAATTACATAATCATATTTATAGCATTTGTTGGAAATTTCATCATAATACTTTACATTTTCTGCAAAACTGGAATTTCTTATAAGATTGATATCTATTGGCAGGACATCATTTTTATCTAAAATACGCAATTCGTTAAGTCCATTTTTCAAAGATTTACAAAAAGTTGCTATACCACAAATCTTATTATAAGTTGAAATTTGGACAAATTTTTTATTTTTGAATTTATTAACATCTACTTTTGAAGTATCTAATAATAATTTTAAATCATCTCTACCTAAATTATCTTTTGCAAATAAAGATTTAAAAGTGCGTAAAATATCACTATAATTACTATTATACTTTACAAATTCTCTTGAAACCCAATTGAGATTGTAAAATTTCTTCTTTAAAAATGTAAACATATTAGTTATAATTTTTTCTATTTTTTTATTCTTATAT
Source organism: uncultured Rickettsiales bacterium (assembly GCA_948744995.1). Taxonomy (GTDB): domain Bacteria; phylum Pseudomonadota; class Alphaproteobacteria; order Rickettsiales; family UBA1997; genus CALXRO01. The sequence goes on from CAPZCD010000003.1 coordinate 7,413, forward strand.
AAACATGGTTAAAATTAGGCCAAACCTTAATTCTTTCATACCCATAATCATTTAATAGTGAATTAACCTCTTCAAAATGATCGTCATAGCATTCTAGAATTATTACGGGACTATATTTTTTTAGTGTTTCTTTTGCTCCAACTAGAACTTTGTATTCATAACCTTCCACATCAATTTTAATTAAATCTATTTTATCATCCTTAAAATTTTCTTTCATAAAATCATCTAACGTTGTAACATTAAAATCTCCATCATTATCTTGTTTTATAGAAGTACCGCCTATATTTGTTAGGCCAAAATAATAATTTTTATCTACAATTGAAGCTCTAATTTTTTCGTCACCAAGGCCTATGTTATTTATAGAAACATTGTTACTAGTTATACTATTTAATTCAATATTCTTTTTTAAGATTTCGTATGTATTAGTAACCGGTTCAAAAGCATAAACTTTTTTAACCTTTAATATTTTACTCCAATATAATGTATGATTGCCTATATTTGCTCCTATATCAAGAACAACACTATCTTTGTCAAGGTATTTTACAGATTCATACAGTATATCATCTTGCTCAAAAAATTTACCAGTTTCAACTAAAACTCTTTGAATAGAATCTATTGGATAGTAAGGTACATAAAATTTAACGCCTAAAATATCGGCAACATTACCATTTTGCGCTATAGATTGCTTTAATATTGCCCTAAATGCTCTAGGATCAGTATTTGTAACATCAGCTCTTTCTTCCACTAAATTTATATTAGATTCACATTTAACATCACTTATTTCCTTTAATAAACTCATGTTAGACTTAACTAATTTTTTAAATCTCCGAAAATCAACATAACTAATTAACAATAATATTAAACATCCTGTTAATATAACGTTTGTATAAAATTTCTCTTTTATTTGCATAATATATAATACCCTATTTTATTAATAATAAAATTATCTAATTCCTCTTCTCTTCTACCTTCTCATAACACTCAATAACATCCCCTTCCTTAATATCATCATAATTTTCTATAGCTATACCACATTCATAGTTATTTTTAACTTCCTTAACATCATCCTTAAATCTCCTTAAAGTCTTTATAATTCCATCAAAAATAACAACACCATCACGTATCAACCTAATGCTAGCATTTCTCCTAACTTCACCATCAGTTACATAACATCCTGCAATTTTTCCAACACCAGATATTTTTATAACATTTCTAATTTCAGCTTGTCCTAAAATTTTCTCTTTCACTATAGGGTCTAAAAAGCCGGACATTATGGATTTAACATTGTCTATTATATCGTAAATAATAGAATAATATTTTATTTCTACACCCTTTTCTTTAGCCAAATCTCGTACTATATTTATAGCTCTAACATTAAACGCTATTATAATAGCATTAGAAGCAGATGCTAAATTTACATCAGATTCCGTTATGGAGCCTATAGCAGAGTGAATTATATCAATTACAACATCATCATTACTCAACTTAAGCAAACTTCCAGCTATAGCTTCTATTGAACCACTAACATCCCCCTTTATTATCAATGATAACTGCTTCCTACTGCTACCTTTTACCTGCTGTAACATGCTTTCAACACTCTTATTGGCTCTTTTAGCCTCTTTTGCTTCTCGTTCCTTATTTTCTCTATAGGAAACTATATCTCTAGCATCTTTTTCATTAGCAACAACATTAAATATAACACCCGCATTAGGAGTAGAATCTAGACCCAATATTTCTACAGCCATAGACGGTTTTGCTTGATTTTGCGCTTTTTTCTTATCATCAACCATCTTTTTAACTCTACCATAACTGGTTCCTGCTAAAACTATATCTCCGATATTTAGTATACCTTTTTGAATTAGAACAGTTGTAACAACTCCCCGTTGAGAGTCCATTTTACTTTCTATTACAGCACCACTGGCAGGGCAATCAATTGGAGCTTTTAGATCTAGCATTTCTGCCTGTAGAAGTATAGCATCTACTAATTTATCAAGATTTATTCTATTTTTAGCAGATACCTCAACAAACATAACTTCTCCTCCAAATTCTTCTGCTATAACGTCATACTGAAGTAACTCATTTTTAACTCTGCTAGGATCAACCCCTTCTTTATCGATTTTGTTTATGGCTACTATCATTGGTACCTTAGCGGCTTTAGTATGATTTATAGCCTCTATAGTTTGGTCTTTTACCCCATCATCGGCAGCTACCACTAAAACTACAATATCAGTTATATTAGCTCCACGCATTCGCATTTCAGTAAAAGCTTCATGCCCCGGAGTATCAATAAAAGTTATAAATTTATCTTTTGCGACTTCAACTCTGGATGCACCAATATGTTGTGTGATACCGCCAGATTCCCCTTCGGCCACCTTTGTAGTCCTTAAAGCATCTAACAGGGAGGTTTTACCATGGTCCACATGTCCCATAACCGTAACAACAGGACTCCTTGGAACAAACTCCGTCCCACTCTCTTTGGTCAAAATATTTTCTATATCGGAATCTGATACTCTGTTTGGAGTATGACCGAATTCAACTACTATAAGCTCAGCAGTATCAGCATCAATAACCTGATTGATTGTTACCCGCATACCCATAGTCATAAGTTTCTTCACTATATCCGATTTTTTCTCATTCATTCTTTCAGCTAAATCGGAAACTGATATGAATTCCGGTATATTAACGACTTTATATATTTTTTGTTGTTCCGCATTTTGAGAAATCTTTTTTTCTCTTCTTTTAAATTTGTTACTTCTATTCAAATTATTGTAAATGGAGTCTCCTTCATCTTCATCACTAAAGATATAGGTATGTATGTTTTTAGTATATTTATCTTCTTTATTCTTAGATATTTTTTTATCCATTTTTCCCAATTTATCACCATCATCGTAGTTGTTTTTAGTAAATTGTGGTGATTTACTTTTTTCTTTATGGGAGGTTTTTTTATTAGCTTCACCAAAAGATGGTTGTTGTATATCGGTAATAATATTTTTACTATTTTCTAGATTATCTTCCTTTTTATTAACATTATTTCTATTATTTCTATTATTCCTATTATCTCTATTGTCCCTATTGTCCTTATTATCTCTGGCGTCGTTCCTATCAAAGTTTCTTTTATGGCCTGATTTCTGCTGTTCATCCATATTTTTAAATTTTCTATCTCTACCAAAAGGATATCTCTGTTCATTATTTTTTTGGTGATTACCATAAAAATCCTTATTTCTAAGCTTACTTTCCTCCTTTTTCTCTTCTAGATTTTGCTTCTCATCTTTTTTTTCATTTATAATGGTGGCCTTATTCTCAGTAAAATTTTTTCTAACCATAGCAGCTTTCTGTTCAGCTAACTTTTTAGCTTGGGCTTCCTTTAAAAGCCTTTGCCTTTCGGCCAACATTTCAAGACCATTGTTAGATATTTTACTATCTTCGTCTTTTTTGTTCTTTTTAAAACCTAATGTCAGCGTATTTCTTGACATATTATCTTTCATAACCTAAACCACCATAATTTATTTACCCATATCATCTGCAGATTCTCTATCGTCGTCTGCATCAACATTTTCAGTATCATCCTCAACAACATCATTAGCTTCTGCTTCAAGATCTTCAATATATTCTTCAGCCCTGCTTTTTATTTCAGCTGCTATGTCTTCATCAAATCCTTCTATTTTCTGCAAACCTTCAATTGTTGCACCGGCTATTTCTTCAATACTGGAATAACCATCAGCCACTAGCAGCTGCGCTATAACTTCTTCTACATCCAAAGCATTCTCAAATAGAGCCGTCAAACTATTAAATTCAGCTGCTCTCTTTTGTTTTTCCTCTTCATCAGTAAGGATATTTATTCTACCACCAGCAATTCGTGAAGCCAGTCTTATATTTTGTCCTCCACGACCTATAGCCAAATTCAGTTGATCCTTTGGAACAACTACATCTATCTGGCCTATATTATCATTAACAACAACTTTAGATACTTTAGCCGGTGATAGGAGATTAGCAACTAACTCCGCTCTATCTTCAGACCACTTTATAACATCAATTTTTTCACCCCTTAATTCGCTGGAAACAGCCTGTATTTTGGCTCCTCTTGGACCTACACATGTACCTACAACATCGCTTATATTGTCCTTTGAGTATACAACAACTTTTGCCTTAGAACCGGGATCTCGTGCAACACCTTTAGCTTCTATCAGACCATCATACATTTCGCTAATTTCACATTTCATTAGTTCCACAAGAAACTCATTATCGACCCTTGATAAAAATACCTGATTATCATTACCTCTAATAACATCGGCAACATAGGCTTTAAGCCTATCGCCAACCCTATAGTATTCGCCGGGAATTAAATTGTCTTTATTAAGTAATGTCTCGCAACCATCAACTTCTACAACAATATTTCTCTGACCGGTTTTCTTAACAACACCGTTAACTATGCTTCCCACCTTATTTATAAACTCGTTATACTCTTTCTCTTTCTCGGCTTCTTTTACTTTTTTTATTATTTCGTTTTTAGCTATTTGCACTATAACTCTACTCATGTCAATAGGCGGTAATTCGCACTTTATGGTACCACCAACCTCAACATTTTCCTGAAAAACAGCCTTATTATTCTTTATTTTAGCAACTGCATCCGATAAAGTAATTTGTTTTTTATAATCTATATCTTTAACATCTTTATCATCTATAATATCAAGTACATTATATAGGCAAATATCGCCATTTTTCCTGTCTATTTCGCATTCTATAGCTAGATCATATCCATATTTTTTTCTGGCAGCGAGCTTTATACCATCTTCCATTGCTTTTATAATGCTTTCTGCCTTTATACCTTTGTCACTGGCTAATTTTTCTGTTATTAACAATAATTCTTTACTACCTTTTATTGTATCTGCCATGTTTTTCCCTGTAAACTTAAATCATAAAATATTAAAAAACCTATTTATCCTTTAGGGGAATAAATAGGTTATTCTCTGTTGAGAAGTATAAAAATAATATTGATTATGTCAATAATCTAATAAAAAATCTACAATAAGTTATAAACCATGTTTATAACTATTCTCACTGAGAATTTGGTAGATATTCCACATAAATATTTATATGGTTATTAATTTTAACTCCTCCTCAAACATATCTTCCCACCCTCTATTATGACTTTCCCATCTAAGTTTAAACAAGTTATGATTGAATTTATTTCACCTATATCTCCATTCAAACTATTCAATAATTCCGTAATTTCTACAGGGGTGAAATCTAATTTTGATAATATTGACTCTTCTAAACTTTTTGGTTCATCTTGTACTAAATTATCATCACCCTGATATTCATCTTTAAAGACTTCAATATTATCGTTAAGGTTAGAAAAATTTTCATTCATATTTAGCGGCATAAATTTTTCCAATGATTCGATTATATCCCTTATATCTATAACCATAGTCGCACCTTGTTGTAGTAGTCTGTTTGAACCGAAACAGCCCTCATCATAAGGATTACCTGGAAAAACTAAAACTTCCCTACCATATTTTATAGCCTGATTAGCTGTATGTATAGTACCTGATTTTAAACCGGCACTAACTATTAAAACACCCCTAGATAATCCAGCTATTATTCTATTTCTTATTGGGAAATTTTCTGGTTTTAGTTTTGTACCTAATGGAAATTCACTGATTATTAAGCCGTTTTTGTCTAGAATTTCATAGTATAAATATTCGTTTTCCTTTGGATATATGTTATTTATATCTGTACCTAATACAGCTATAGTTCCGTTTTCCAGAGAACCTATATGCGCCGCAGAATCAATACCCTTAGCCATACCAGAAACTATAACATAACCATAATCGGATATATCTCTTGCGGTTGTTTTAGCAAAATTAAAGTTGTTTATGGAACAATTTCTCGAACCAATAATGGCTAATTTCCTCTCGTTTTTTAGTAGATCTAAATTTCCTTTGCAGGTTATAGTTAAAGGATAGGAATCTATATTTTTTAGATAACTTGGGTATTCTTTGTCTAAATAAGTTATAATCTTTGAATTATTTTTAGACAGCTCCTCTAGCTCACATTTTATTGTATCTAAGTCGCATAGCTTTATATTAGACGTTTTTTTGGATATGGAATTTATGTTTTGTACTATAGCTGTTGCTGAACCGTAAATGGCTAAGGCTTTTTGAAACATTTGATTGGTTATGCCGTGAGTTCTGGATAGTCTTATTATGTTTAATTTTTCCTCTTGCAGATCTGGCATAATTGAACTTTGAATATTTTTTTGATAATCTTATTATAGGTTGTGATTTGCTAATTACAATTGGTTATTTTGGGATAATTTTCTGGAATTAATTCTAACTTTCCAATCTAGTGGGGTTTAAGTTTTATTTTTAATATACTATTCTATGATTGTAAAGACCTTAAACTAATCTGGCGGCCGAAAAAATACTAATTACAGAAATTAAATCTCTAGAAGAAGATAAAGGTTGTTATGCTAGCAATGAATATCTGCTGAGTTCCTTTTCCTTTTAGCTATCGGAAGGCACCATTAGAAATACTATATCTAAACTTAAGAAAAAGAATTATATAGATAATAGTAATTAATTATATTATATTAACCACAATTTCGCTTTTTAAGTTTAAAAAATATTGAAAAATAGGAAAAACATATTTTTTAATATAAAAATTATACTTATTTAATAACAAATATTAGTAAACTTTAATAAAAGTTATCATATTTTTTATCTTGAAAGAGGTACTTGTCATTTTTCAGTATATTCTTTAGTTAGAAAAAGCTAAATTGGGGTTAAATTAATAACCAAATGGATTAACGCCGCCGCTAAACTACTGGAGTTTATGAATGAAAGGAAAATACTGGTACTTATGTTGAAAAACAGACCTAGAGATGGATAAGTTATGGAGCTGCTACATCACCAAAGATAGAGAAACAAATATAGAAATTTTAAAAAACTCAAAATATGGATGGTAGAAATAAAGTTGTTAGGCATAGATGAAAATAAAAATGAAGATGTAATCTGTTACAGGTTAATAAATAAGATAAAGGAAAACTATAACATAAATATAATAGCTACAGATAAACATTGAAGCTATAATAAAGTTATAAGCTGTAATGAAAGAGAGAAATAACTGGAGTCAAATAGGATAAATGGAATAATAACAAAAATAATAATTAAAAAAGAAATAATAAAGAGAACCTATAACATAGGACCAGAGGAAAGAAAATATTTGGATTGTAATCTAACTATAATAATGAGTAAGAGTGAGACCTATTTGTTGGAATCCTATAATATGGTAGTTTAAAAAGTACACTTACTATATAGGTTTATAAGGAAAACAAAAGCTTCCAGTAGGAGTTAATCTCTGTATATAATATAATAGCATTGTCGTATGGATGAATAAATCTGATAAATAATGTATGGAAATACATTAAGAAAGTATATTGGTATCTATTATAGCAATTATGGGACCAATTGAGGTAATTAAGAAGTGGAGAGAGGACCTTTTTTTATTAACTCTTGCATATTTTGCTTCTCATACTATTATATACCATATTATTATGATAAAATTTTACTTGAAAAAAACAACTTGGGTTATGGTGAGAGGTTATAGACGGTTTATTTACAATATTTTCCCGCTTATTCTAATAGTGGTAGGATTATCATCCTGCCAAAAGCAAACCGGTTATGACGGTAGTAGAAGCGTTATGGAAGGTGTTTTTGATTTTTATGAAAACGACATAGTTAATGACTATAGACGACACGCCAGCGACAAATTGAGAGTTGCAATACTGGTACCACTTAGCGGACCGATAAAACCGGTTGGAGAAAGTATTCTAAATGTTGCACAAATGTCTATGTTTGATAATAAGAAAAGCAATATGGTATTAAGAGTTTACGATACAAATGGTACAACTTTTGGCGCCGTAAAAGCTATGAAAGAAGCTATAAAAGACGGTACCGATGTGGTAGTTGGACCATTATTTATGTCGGAAACAAAAGCAATACAAAAATTAGCCAGGAATAATGGTATTTTAGTATTTTCACTTTCCAACGAACAGGAGTTAATAAACTCCGATAATATATTTGTAACCGGTTCTATTATAGAGCAGGAAATACAGACTCTTATAACTTATATGATGGATAATGGAGATACCTATAACTATGTGGCTCTTATGCCAAATACAAGCTTTGGAGCTACTATAAATAAGGTACTCAGAGAAATTATCACCGGTAAGGATGGTTTACTAATCAAAACAGATTTCTATGAACATAATGATAAAAATCTCATGAAAAAGATTAACGAATTAATTTCTTTTTACGAAATACCGAAAACCCTATATGATAATTTTGAAAAGAAAAAGTTGGAACAAAAGCTTTCCGGTTCTAAAGAGGAATTGGAATTTAAGGTTAGTGATGAGGAGAAAATATATCCGCATTCAATTTTTATAGCAGAAGGTGGCAAAAATGCGGAGCAAATAGCTAATTTACTATTTGTTTTGCAAAGAGGTGATAAGAAGATACAACTAATTGGTACTACAAAACTGGACGGTGATGATAATATTTTATTCAACCCTTATCTAAATGGTACAATTTTTGTTGGTGCTAACCCGGAAAAATATAAAAAATTCTCTAAAAATTACTATGAAATGTATCGTTTAAAGCCAATAAAGATAACGTCTATGGTCTATGATTTGATAAATATCTTAGATCTTGTGTATGATAGGGTTGATAATGTATATATGCCTAATAAAATGAAGTTGTTAGATCCTTATGGTTTTGATGGTATAGATGGAAAATTCAGATTCCTCCCAAATGGTTTAGTTGAGAGGAGGCTATATGTTTTACAATTTAAAGATGGTGAAAAAATTGTTTTGGGTACCAACCAAGAATTTTTAAATTATTAGAGGTTATATGAAAAATATTTTTGCAATTTTACTTTTGTTATTTTCCTTTTCTTGTGCTCAGGAAAGTGCTGAAATTATCTATAGACAAGATAGTTCTAAAAAAACGAGAAGCAGTTCCCTAAAACCGAGCTATATGAAAGGTAGCTATGTTGAAGATAACAATAACCAATTGGTTAGAGATTTGAGAAAAGATTACTCTGAAACAAGCAAGATAACTGAAAGTAGTAAAAATTGTGGTAAATTTGTAGTTGTTAGCAACGGTGATTCTTTATTGAAAATAGCTAGAAAATGTGGCTGTTCTCTAAATGATATAGCCAGTATAAATAATATTAAGCCGCCCTATAATGTTTATACGGGGCAGAAAATTAAAACCAATTGTAGTGGTGAGGTTGTAGCTATAGATACAAATAAAACCAAGATGACCTATAAGGTTGTTGTTGTGGAAAAGGGATCTTCTTTAATTCGTATAGCTATAGATAATAATTCGACGCTTCGAGAACTTGCAACCATAAACTCTATAGAACCACCATATAATGTATACGTGGGGCAAAAGATTAAAGTTCCTGTAAAAAATGGTAACTATAAGACTTCAAATTCTGTAAAAAATAATAATTCTTCTATGGATAAAGGTAAAAATAACTCTAAAAACAGTAATAAGAATGGTAATAATGCCGTCGATGGTATCTATGTGGTAAAAAAAGGTGATAATATCTATAGTATAGCTAGAAAAACCAATAGTAGTTTTAGTGAATTGATTGCGAATAATAATCTTAAAAAACCCTATAATATCTACGTCGGACAAAAACTTAAAGTGGTAGCTGATGCTACTACTCAAACTAAAAATGTTGTGGAATCAAATGGTCTTGAAAGGGTTAAGGAAGATACGGAGCCGGTAATTAGTAATAAACAACAAACTATAGGTAGTAGTGAATCTACGTTTATTTGGCCTATAAAAGGAGAGATTATAAAAAAATTTGGGAAACAAGGAGATGGTAGTTTTAGCGATGCTATAAATATAAAATCCGCTAAAGGTGCTAAAATACAAGCTACTGATGAAGGGGAAGTGGCTTATGCCGGAAATGAGCTAAAGGGATTTGGTAATATAATCATCCTAAAACATAGGAACGGATGGTTGTCTGTTTACGGCCATTGTGATACGGTAAACGTAAAAGTTAAGGATAAAGTAGGAAAAGGGCAGGTTATAGCTATGGTTGGTAATAGTGGAAATGTTGCGGAACCACAGCTATATTTTTCTTTGAGAAAAGGGAGAACTGCGATGGATCCTTTAAAATATTTAACAAGTAACTAGGTAAAAAAATGAAAAAAGACCAAAGAAAAAAAATAGATATTAGTTTTAACGTAGCTTACGTTATTGTAGCTTTAATAATTTTTACGTATTTTAGTGTATGGTTTATAGCTAGAAGTCGTATGAAGGATATTTTAAGCAATAAGACGATCAGATACTCTATAGAATATGATAAGTTATCCGTAAGAATTTCCCCTTTTAGCATAAAAACCACTATTAAAGGTCTAAACTTGGGTATGAAAGCTAATGAAAATATCAATATAAATTTAAATGTTGGAAAAATTACTGCTAAGAATATTATTTTTAATAAACATGTGAACCTAAATGTTTCTGATAATATAACTTTTAAAGTAAATGATAGAGAAAGTAAAATTACTCTGGATGGAAATAGTATGAATTTTATTTTGGGGAAAAATAATAAAATAAGAAATATTAATTTTACTGCAGATAGTATAAATGTTGTAGAATCTTCTGATAAGGAAGATTTTGAAGCGGAAACAACTATAAAAGGTTTTTTGTTTAAAACTATTGATATAAATACTAAAAACTATTCAAATAGAACCATAAAAATGAATATAGATTCTTCAGTTGGAAAATATGAAAATAAATATCTAGAAACTAATTTTGATATGATAATTTCGGAAATTGTAGATACAGACTCCAATGGTAAAATAGTTTCAACTGAAACTAATGTTGAGGGTATAAATTTCAACGATATTACCAATAACTATGGTTTCAATATTGCCGGAAATTATGAGATAAATCCTTCTAAAGGACGTGGAATAGCAAAGTTAGAGTTAAAAATTATAAATTACAATTCTCTAATAACAGCTTTAAATGATGATAATAGTATATTTTTATTCAAAAAGAATATTCTCCAGACACTAGTTGAATCACTAAAACTGGTTCCAGAAAATAGTAAGGATAGTATTTACGATAAATATTACACATTTGAATCAAATATAGCTACAAAAACCATGACTATAAATGGTGGTGATGTTAAGGATCTGCTACAGGGCTTAATATTCAAAAAATGATAACAATAGCAACTGAATTAGCTAAAGCTAAAAGTTTACTGGTAAAAAATGCTATTGAAACTGCTGATTTAGATGCAAAAATAATTATGTTATCTTCATTAGGAATAGATGAGGAACAACTAGTTTTAAGCCTAAATAAAAATATTGAGGAAACTCAACTATCAGATTTTGAAAGTAAAATTCGTCGCAGACTGGAAGGAGAACCAATTTCGAAAATAGTTAATTCCAGGTATTTTTGGAATAATAGATTCTATGTTGATAGAAATGTTCTTGATCCAAGGCCGGACTCTGAAACCTTAATAGAGGCAGTTATCAGTGACTATAGCGACGAACAGAAATTAAATATTCTTGATTTAGGTGTTGGTAGTGGTTGTTTGATTTTAACACTTCTCTCTATATTTAAAAAATCCTCTGGGCTAGCTGTAGATATTAGCGAAAATTCATTGCAAATAGCTAAAAAAAATGCTAACCTGCTGGGTATAAATAACGTATCCTTTAGGTGTAGTAATTGGAATGATAACATCGTGGAAAAATTTGATCTGATAGTCTCAAATCCACCCTATATAAAAACGGGTGATATTAAAGAACTACAAAGAGAAGTTAAATTTTTTGACCCTATGATTTCACTGGATGGTGGTACTGATGGGCTAGATTGCTATAGATATATAGCTAAAAATATAAGAAGAAATTTGGATGATAATGGTAGGATATATCTGGAAATAGGAAAAGATCAAGATCTTGATGTTGAAACTATATTTGCTGACAATGGTTTTAAATTACTCAAAAAATTAAGAGACCTGAATAATATATATAGAGTTATGGTTTTTGTATGTTAACAACGGCGGAAATACTTAAAAAATATAGTTTCAATACCAAAAAATCTTTTGGACAGAATTTTCTACTACAAACAGATTTATTGGCGAAAATAGTTTCCTATGCAAAATTAAATAAAGATTGTGAAATTTTAGAAGTAGGTCCCGGTCTTGGAAGTTTAACGGCAGCTATATTAGAACAAAAACCTAAAAAATTAATATCTGTTGAAGCTGATGGTGAATGTGTTGATATTTTGAATAAAGAAGTTAAACCATTTTTTGATAATTTTGAGGTTATCAATGGTGACGCTCTACTGCTGGATGAGCGTCAATTATTTAATAACAAATTCAATATTGTTGCAAATTTACCCTATAATATTGGTACAAGTTTACTGCTAAAGTGGATTAAAAATTGTTCTGATAAGATTGAGAATATGACACTATTACTACAAAAAGAGGTTGTGGAACGAATAACGGCTAAACCTAATACTAAAGAATATGGCAGGTTATCGGTCTTATGCCAATATGTCTACAAAACTAAAAAATGTTTTGATATATCGCCAAATGCTTTTTATCCAAAACCAAAGGTGACTTCCTCTCTGGTAAGATTGGAATTAAAAAAGGATGTTGATCGGTTTGTTTTAGATAAATTATTTTATATTACGTCGATTTTTTTTAGACAAAAAAGAAAAACTGTTAGAAATAATATAAAAAATTCGCAAATAGAGCCAAAAATCCTGCAAAAAGTTGGTATTGATGCTAATCTGAGGGCGGAGTCTCTAGCTGTGGATGATTTTGTGGCTATATCAAAACTTCTCTCCTCTAGCAAAAACTCTGAGATGTAGAATAACTATAAAAAAATCTCTCCAACTGGAGAGATTTCTGCTCTATAGTAATTTTTCAACTAATTACCTTTTGCATTTTTTGCCATAAGCTGAAGACTTAATTTCTTCTTTTAAAGTCTTACCAACTGAGAATCTTATTTTCTTGGAAGCAGGTATCTTAATTTCTTTACCTGTTTGTGGATTTCTTCCGGTTTTAGCTTTAGTATCTATAACGCTAAATGTACCGAAACCGATAAGAGTAACCTTATCACCATGTCTTAAAGCTTCCTTTACATTCTCTATGAACGCATCAACCAATAGGTTTGCGTCTTTTTGTAAACAACCGGTCTGTTCTGCGATTGCTTTTACTAGATCAATTTTATGCATAATTTCTCTCGTATATTAATTAATATAATTAGTTAGCTAAATGACTAACTGCCGTTAGATTATATCTTTGGGGTTAATAAATCAAGTTTTTATTGATAATGGTATATTTACCATTAAAAAAATTAATTTTTTCATATATTCCATAGGTTGTATTAATTATATTTAATAAAAGTACTAGTTGCTTTGAAGGAAATACTATAATTTATTAAGAATATTTGTTTTCGGTGACTGTTGTGGCAATTTTCTATAAAAAATAACTATATTAGTTTAATATTTTTATTTCTTAAAAAAGGGTATTGCAATCATTTCATTTTTATGATATAATATCATTGCTAATAAGACTAATAATAAAATAAAGGTAAAATATGAAAAAATTAATTACACTTATTCTATCCATACTATATTTAATTAATATTAACTCTTCTTATTTATACGGAGGAAGCAACTCCATAGAAGTTTTAAGGAATAATACCAGGGGTAGTACCTTAAAGATGAGAGGTGTTGTTTCCAAATTATATTATGGCTCTAATAATATTAATAAAACAGAATTTAGCAGAACTAGTAATATAGGCCACGCTTTTGTAGTAAATAACAACAACGGAACCATATATGATAGTGGAAATGGTGCGGGTGGAACCATAATACAAAAATATTCTGATTGTGCTCTACATTCCACCAATAACTTCTTTATGGTAACACAAATAGGGGAGATGAGAGGTTTTAATGGTAAATTATACTATTCTAATTTCGCTTATATCATGAATAACAATCTTAATATGTATATGGTATTCTACTTTTTAGAACAGTATGCAAGATTGAGAGAAGCTAATAAGTTTGATTCATTTGACGCTATTATTTCCACTAATAATGAATTCATTTTAGGAGCAGATTACAACAGTGTTAAGGATATGAATATCAACAGAACCATAGTTCAAAAAATTCTTGCTGAAGCAAATATTAATCCAACGGGAGAAAATGATAAATATACCCAATCAGATTATATTAGAATGTTAAGATATGTATTTTCCTATATTAAGAATGGGGATTTATCATCTTCTTCATTTTCTATTGCAGAAGATATGCCACAGTTCCTATGGTTATTTGAAGGAGCGGATAAAGAAACTTTAGGTATTACCGATAAAGGTTCCGGTAAGCTCACAAAAGATGATATATCAGATCTTATAGATGAATATGTTGGTTCATACGAAAAAACGGATAATCAAAGAAAAGTTAACCAATTAATGTCTTACTATACCATAATTGATCTAAACCGAATAGAAGATATGGAGAAAATTATTAATTCAAAGAATAATGGTTTCAGTTTCAATTTGGATTATAATAGCAACAATGGATCCAGATTAGCTATGTTATATCATAGTAGCAGTAAATTCATATTTGATGTTTTAGTTAGCTATAGAAATTTTAGTTTAGATAATGAAGGCACAGCAAGTTATTCCTATATCACAGCAGGAATCAGTTTAGGTATAAACTATAATCTATTTGCTGCAGCACCATCCAGTTTTAGAGTAATGTTTATAACTGATTTTGATTTGGATAAAAATAATGACTTTAACTATAGAGATATAAATCTTATGATAGCTAATACCAATAGTTTAGATATTGACGGCTTAATTCTATCTAAAATAGAATTAACATCTTCCTTCAGCTATACTAAAAGATATTTAACTGATGGTAAGGTAAATAATAGTTCAAAATATGTTATAGCTGATACAGAACATAACTCCTATCTATTAAACCTTAATTTAAATTTAGTAAAAATATTCAGAATAAATAATTATATATCAAATAATATATCTTTAGGTTTGAAATATGTTTTGAACTTGTCAGATAATAACAATAATAATATGTTTAGGTTAAATAATAAAAGTAATAATACCTACAGTATGGTGAAATCTACCAACCAATATAAAGATCTATATGCTATAGATTTTAATTACAACATAACAGTAAATAAAAAATTTAATCTAAATCTTAATTTAACTAAGGAATTGAACTATAGAAATAATATAGCTTTTGGGGTTGGAATAAGAATGGAGATGTAGGAAGTATGGAGAAAGATAGAGATGCTCGTAGGTAAAAATTATACCAAGACCTACTGTATAAATTTATTTCTTAGAAATCACCAAAGAAGCTATCACCACCAAAACCATACCCACAATTTGCAGAAAAGTTATACCTTCTCCAAGCAAAAATACACCCAACAAAACACACAAAACCGGTGAAAGTGTCAAAATTACCCCAGTCTTAATAGCTCCTATACTACCTATAGCCAAAAATTGAGTTATATATGGTATAACAAAATTTAGAATAGCAGAAGCTAAAAGTAGCAAAGTAAGCTCAAAATTACTGGTAATGATAGCAAAATTTATAGGGATACTGTTAAAAATCATATATATCAATACTGAAACAGAAGCTCCCAAAAAAGCATAAAACCAGTAGACAATAAAATTAATTTCTGTTTTAAATTCTTCTGTAATTATGGAATATAACGACGAGAAAATTGCTGCCATTAACGAAAATAAAATCCCTTTAAAGATAGAAGAATCTGTGAAATTCATATTACCTATTATTAATATTAATCCTACCAACATTACCGATAAACTTGCAAATTCTAGTTTTGTAATCTTCCTTCTAAAAAATGTAACATATATAAATGTTGTGAATATTGGACTACTGTAGGCTATGACTTTTTGAACGCCGGCATCTATATAATTTAATGATTTCAGAACTGATATATTACAGCAGAATAGTGCTAAAAATCCAGCTACTATGAATGAAATTATAAAATCCACCTTTCTTATTTTTAGAGAGTTTGGGTTTTTTTCTTTAATGAGTAAAATAAAAAATGTAACTATAGTGCTGATAATACTTGAAGAAAGGAATACCATTTCGCTACTCAAATGATAGTTATAGATGTATTTTGTAAAAATACCTAATGTAGCAAATAGTGCGGCCGTTATTACTGCATAAAAGGAACCACTGTTAGACATAGATGTGTTTTTGTTTTCCAAAATGTTATTTTATTTGACGTATAAATCAATAACTACTTGATTTAAGAGTATTAATTTACTACTCTCGGCATATAATGTATAATTATTTGACAGTGAGTGATTTTAAGAAAAAAGTAGAACATTTTATAAAAAAAATGTTTAGAGGTGACTTCGCACAACTGATTTTGGCTAATATTATCGCATTCTATATGAAACTGGTTTTCAAGACATCGAGGGTTGTGATAAACAACAAAGAGAGATATACAGGACTTCTCAAAAAAGAAAAAGGTTGTTTTGTAGTTGCATGGCATGGGAGGATGTTTATAGCTCCTACTATTCTTTCTTCTATAAATAATGAAATTGGTTATAATAGAAAAATGTTTTTTCTAGCTTCTAAACATCAGGATGGACAAATAGCTGGTAAAGTTATGAAAGTTTTTGGATTTGACGAAATATATGGCTCTACCATGAATAAAGATGATAAGGATAAGTTAAGGCAAGCAAATAATATGGGAGCAGTGGTTTCAGTAAGAAAAATTATGAAAGAATTAAAAAACAATAACGTAATATGTTTACCACCAGATGGTCCTCGTGGGCCTTTCGAGCAGATAAATGGTGAAGTTATAGCTATAGCTAAAAAAATGGATGTAGAAATATTACCGGCTGTAGTCAGTTATTCCTTTAAAATAAGGTTGAAGTCGTGGGATAAATTTCAGATACCATTACCTTTTGGAAGAGTGCTGATTGAATTTTCTATTCCAATAACAATTGCTGACTATGAAGATTTAGAAAAGGCAAAAAATATGCTCAAACAAAGGATGACTGATTTTAGTTGTTAGTCTGGCGTTTTGCTATACATTCTGTATATTACATCTTACATAAAAAATTAGTAATATTCTGGTAAATTTTCCACAAAACTCCAAACATTACTGCAAAATACTTCAAACAACAGATAATCTTAATGGTAAAGGTATATAGGTATATGCCTTCTATTAAAATTATCTATTATTCTTGTCTTTTTTGTAATCTTTGTTTTTTGGAGAAAATTTTTTAGGTGGGAGGGCTATTATATACTATCCCCTATCCCACCTATTATGCACCCAAAACCACTGTTCCGGATTCTCCCTGACCCACCTTTCCACAGTATCATTCAACGCCTGTATAAATTTACTTTCATCTTCTATTTCTGATATTTTCTTTTCTTCATTTAACTTCAATATAAATTTTAATTGAATATTATTTTTATATAACTAAATTTGGCATAGTTTTTCGAGAAAATAGAGGATAAGGTGACTGAAAATATTAATTATAACCTAGAGAATACAAATAAAGAGAAAGGCTACGAAGAAACCAACAAAAAAGTTGACGAAGCTATAAGTGAATTGTCTAAAATGGATAGTATTAAATATTTACCACTACCAAGAGGAATAGGGACAGCAAAACAACTTTCTGACTTCTTAAGGGAAAACAATATTAGAAATCTTAAAAAGATACGGGGTAATTTGGAGAAACAAGAACAAATTTTAAAAATTATGTTTCCTAATTATGAAAAATATGAAAAAAATAGGAAAGAAGAACTTATATCAAAATTAGAAACTATTGACACATCAATTAGAATAAAAACACTTGAACAAATTAGAGAAAGATTTTTTTCTGAAGAAATTCAAAAAATAAAAGAACAGCTTAGGTTAATTATACTGTCTAAAGATAAAAAAGAAATAAAAAAACATATTAAAGAACTTATTAACAAAATGGAAGAATTTGGAATAGGTTATTACGATAATAATAAATATAATAAATCTAGGAATATAGCCCCTATATTTTGGAGTAATGGAGGAGATGGTGATGGAAAATTATCAAAAAATAATGAATACAATTTAAAAGCGGAACATTATTACTATGATGATAATGAACGAATGTCTATTTTGTGGAACATTGTTGAAAATGCTATTAAATATACAGGCAAGTTAGATATTGATGGTACCTATTGTAAAGAAATGTTTGAAAAGGGTGGACATATCCCCTACGATAAGCTTCTTAGTGAAGTTTGGGTTGAGACAATGCCTATAGAAGATATAACTAACGGTGAACTTAGAATAGAATTTGGACAAAATATAAATGGTAGAAAAGCAAATGAAGTTTTTTTCGCTACAGATGCTGTTTTGGCTGTATCAGAATTACCAATATTGTTAGATCGTATAGCACAACATAATATAGAAAATCCTGGTAATGAGGTTTATTTAAAAAATGTAGGGGTCTCTCTTAATGAGATTAATAGTGGTAAATTTGAGGATATTAGTGGAAGGTATGGTAAAGGCGAAAATAGTGAAAGCAAGAATAATGAAGGAGCAAATCTTATAATAGTGGAAGCAGTAGAACGTGATGAAGTAAGTAGTGAAATTTTGCAAGAACACAATAAAACTGTTCTTAGCCTAAAATACTTAATATTAAAACGTGAAAAACAAAGACTTAAAAAATGTATTAAAAGACTTGAAAAGGAAGAAAATAAGGAAAAAACATTAGAAGATCTTAATATAGACAGTTGGTCCGATAATGAAAATGAGCAACATAACTTTATAGAAAAAGCCAGAAAAAAGCAAGAAATAGACTACTCAATTGAGAAAGATTTAAAGCAAAAAAACTTCAGTACTGACGAAGAAAAAGAATCTTTTATAAAAGAACGAAAAAAAGAATTAAAAGAAGAATTTAAAACAAAAAAATTTCTAGTAGATAAATCTGAAGAAGATGATTTTATTAAATGGACTGCTAAACATCAAGAAGAATTAGAAAAGAAAGAAGAAGAAAAAGTTAAAAGTTTACAAGATAAAATAAAAGAGATACTAGAACAAGGCGAACAAAATATAGGTAAGTCACAAACTCAATTAGTATCAGAAAGAGGAGAAGAAAGTAAAAATCAAGCTTCAGAAATAATGGTATAGGTTAGCGTAATAAAAAATTAGTTTGTTTTTAAATAAACAATTCTGATGCAAGCATATAAAATATTCTTAGAATAAAAACATAACTTTTATCTTGTGAATGATATTTATTCTTTTAATTTCACTATTAATAATTTATCTTATAGAAGACTAGTCTTGGTTATTTATTTAGTTTATTTTTTAAATACTATCCCCTATCCCACCTATTATGCACCCAAAACCACTGTTCCGGATTCTCCCTGACCCACCTTTCCACAGTATCATTCAACGCCTGTATAAATTTACTTTCATCTTCTATTTCTGATATTTTCTTTTCTTCATTTAACTCAAGCTCAAATTTAGTAAAATATCCATTTCTCACATTTCTTAAACTATAGAGCGGAACTTTTACTTTTTTTATGAAGGTATAGACGCTCCTATTGGTATGAGTTTTTAACCCGAAAAATTCTGCTTCTATCCCATTCATTTCATCCTTTTGATCCACCAATATTATCACATTTTCTCCCCTCTTGAGACTTCTAAGAATATTTAGCGCCGCATTTTCCTGCTTCGCTATCATATTAACCCCAAGTTTTTTCCTCGGATTTATAGTATATTTTGGCTCCAGAAGCGGATTATTTTGTTTTCTAAAAACTACCGCAACCTTCAAACCGGAGTCAATAAGAGACCTTAACGTCATTTCCCAATTTGATATATGGGCTGAGAAAATTATACTTCCAGTTTTACTTTTATTTATTTTATCAATTACACTTTTAGTTTTTTTACCAACTTTGACATATTTAAATATTTTGTTTTTTTTAAGCCTATAAACGTATGGATATTCTCCAGCAAATTTTCCAAGATTATACCAAACTCCAAACATTATTTGTATTCTTTTTAGATATGGCAGTTCCGGCATAGCCATTTTTAAATTATTCAAAACCAGATACGTCCTTGGTATGAAGGGGCACAACAAAACAGCTAATATACCGAAAATAGTACTTAACAATTCAATTGGTAGTATTTTGGATAAAAAAATGACAAACATATAAAATGCAAAGGAAATCAGATCAGTTGTTGTTTTGAAAAAACCCCTATACTCCATATAACCTCAAAATTTTAATAAAATCATTATGATTCAGATCAATTTTAATATCAATATAGTCAATACTTTTTCTAAAATCCTCATCTAACTTGACCCAGTCCTTTTTAGTAGTTATCAATTTATCACCTAGATTTTTTAGTGCTATAATATCTTCTCTTTTATAAAAATAATGATCGCCAAAAGTTATAAAATTAGTATAATATATAGCATTAGTTGCTAAAGTTTTTTTGAATTTCTCCGGGTGTCCTATACCACAAAATGCTACATATTCCTCAAGAAAATCATTATTTTTTATGACAATAGTTCCATTTATAAATGGTACTAAATTTTTCCTACATAGATCAGCTATATCATGCTTATCTTCACCTACTATAATTACACAACTAACTTTAGAAACTATATCTTCAAATTTTTCCCTTAAAGGGCCGGAGGGAAATATATTACCATTACCTAAACCATATTCACCATCTACTACAACTATAGATTTATTCTTATAAAAGGTTGGATTTTGTAGACCATCATCAATGATAATATAATCATAGTCTCTATCCATAAGATCGTTTATATATTTTAAGCCGGCAACTCTGTTTTTAGAAACGAATACATCTCCATATTCCCTTAAAATAATTGGCTCATCACCGAAAATTCTGGCATTATCACTATCCACTTCCTTTACACCGCTGAATTTTCCACCATAGCCTTTACTTAAAAAACAAAACTTTTTCTTTTTTCCTTTAAGAATATTGGCTAATTCTATAGCTATTGGTGTTTTACCACTACCTCCTGTTATTATATTTCCTACACATACTACTGGGATTTTTGATTTGTAGGGTTTAACATTTGCCGAACATCTTAATTTGTAGAGAAAATAGTACAAAATACCGAAAGGTTTCAAAACTATAGATAATATATTATTTGTTCGCCAAAAATTTGGAGTTTTCATCTTTTCCAGAAAAAAATTAATCTTTTTAAATTATAAATTAATAGCGTTTTGATTTTATCAAATTTTGCTATGTCTTTTATCTCGTTTTTTGAATATAAATTGTACTCGGTTATTATATCTTTGTCGATAATCCTTAATTTACCTACCACATCATCTTTTTTAACAGGAGCTGTTATATATTTATCATGTACAACCTTTACGCTTATGTCATCAATATTTGTGTTATTTATTGGATAATTTACATCCTGTTTAACATACATAATTATTCTTTTTTTATTACTGAATAATGCTTCTGTTTCACAAACAACGTCATCCTCTTTGAATAAATTCAGACATTTATAATTGGAAAAGCCGTAGTTTAATAGTGATTTCGCTTCGTTTATTCTTTCTCTCTCGTTTTTGGAACCATTAACGACCGCAATTAATCTTTTATTACATTTTTCAGCGGATGCAGTTATGGAATATTTTCCCTGTTCCGTATAACCGGTTTTTATTCCATCGGCTCCAGCATATTCGGTCAGCAATGAATTCTTATTTTTTTGGTTTACATTATTGTAGCTAAAAGACTTTATAGAAAAGTATTTGTTATAGTACTCTCTATAATTTTGTATCAGTGCCCTTGAGAGAATAGCTAAATCGTAGACTGACATATAATGAGTTTTTTCATATAGCCCATTTGGATTATTAAAGTGTGTATTTTTCATACCGAGTTTCTTAGCAGTCTCATTCATTCTATTAACGAAATTCTCTATACTACCAAGACTACCTTCTGCTAATGTAACGGCAGCATCATTTCCCGATATGGCAAGTAGCCCCTTTAGAAGATCGTCAACACTAACCCTCCATTCTGGTTCTAGAAACATTCTGGTTCCATCCTGCCTCCATGCTCTTACACTAACCTTAAATTTGTCGTTAATATTTATACTGCCGGATTCAATCAATTCAAATATAACGTAAGCTGTCATTATTTTAGTCATAGATGAAGGAGCTGAAATTTCATCTTTATTCTTTTCAAATAAAACTTCACCCGTATCGAAATCCATCAGTACAGCATAATTTGATGCTATATCAATAGTTTGAGCGAACAAACTACCGGTATTGGCAAGTTGAAATAATAAAGATAGTAAAACAAAACATAAAAAACACATTATAGCTTTTTGATTTTTTTAAAATTAAACTATTAAAAGTTGTTCAATTTAATATTAATTAATGAAAAATATAAATCCAGAAAAAAACAAGGAACAAAATCTTTTTTTACTAGAAAAAATAATTCTATTTATGATATTTTTTGCTATATCAGAAGCTTTTATAATCAGGCCTTTAAGAAAAAAAGTTGAAAGAAAACAAGAGTTAGCGAAATCAGAATTTGCAAATAGAGATGCAGAAAATGATGATACAGTGCAATTTACGGAGTCAAAAGAATTTGTTTTAGAGAATGACTGCATAAAATTAACAATGAATACCAACGGATTAAAACTTAATAACCTTGTTCTAAAGAAATATTTTGATAATGAAGGTAACAATATAAAACTACTGGATAACAATAATTACGTAAAAATTAATTGGTTATCCTACAGTGATAATCTTGTTGTTCCAGATAAAAATTCCACTTGGATGCTGGCAGAATGGAATGGAGAAAGCAAGAATAATAAAGCTATCCTAACTTTCGATAATGGAAATAGTGTTATTTTTAAAGTAGTTATTACACTGGATGATAAATATCTAATAGATATAAAGCAAATAGTTGAAAATAATAGCGAAGAAAAAATTTACATAAAACCATTTTGGTCGCTAACAAAAAGTAATTTTTTAACAAAAAGTGATATGACGAGTTTTAGTGGGGCTATAGGTCTATTCAATGGTGGTGTTAGCGAAATTAAAATGAAAAAAATAAGGAATGATAACCTAGAGATTAAAAATTTCGAGTGGGCCGGAATAACCAGTAAATATTGGCTTACGGCTCTAGTAAACGGGGATAAAGATAATGGAAAAATAAATTTTTATGAAAGAAATGGTACCATAGCTATGCAATATACCACCAAAGAAAATATAATAGTATCAGAAAATTCGTTTGTCGGTTTTTCAAATAGCTTATTCGTAGGTGTAAAAGATATGCAGGTACTAAAAGGATATTCTAAAGAAAATAACATAAGGTTACTGGACAGAAGTATAGATTTTGGCTTTTTCTATATTTTAGCCAAACCGATAGATATTTTACTGAATTTCTTGAATAAAATTGTTAAAAATTTTGGAGTAGCTATAATTATCCTAACTTTAATAGTAAAAACTATCTTATATCCAATTACAAAAAAATCTTTGGTTACAGTTGAAGTAATGAAAGAGGTTCAACCTAAAATGAAAAAGATTCAGGATAGATATAAGAATGATAGGGTAAAAATGCAGCAGGAGCTTGTAAAAATATATAAGGAGTACAATCTGAATCCGCTGGCATCTATAATGCCGATTTTTATACAAATTCCAGTTTTTATATCAGTATATAAGGTTATATCGGTTAGTTTGAGTATGAGACAAGCACCATTTCTCGGCTTTATAAAAGATCTCTCAATAGCAGATCCAAGTAATATTTTTAATCTCTTTGGTCTGCTTAATTACGATACTAAATTTAGACTTGGTTTTTTAGCGTGTCTTATGGGTTTAACTATGTTTATACAGCAAAAATTTTCGGAAAAACTTCAAAAAAGTAGTGACAGCTCTGAAATGGCAAGTACTAATATGAATCTTATGCCGATATTTTTCACTTTGGTTTTTGCTTCCTCACCCAGTGGTTTACTTATATATTGGATATGTAGTAATGTTATTACACTTCTCCAGCAGTGGTATATTGTCAGATTTTGTTTGAAGAAAAGGTAAGCCATTAAAAAAGGAATTTGCTGATATTATTGCATTTGCTATAATCAATATTATCTGTTACGATTGGGTTTTTTGTGATATTTATTATTAATATTGCAATATATTTTAATTAAGTTAATCTGAAGTTTAGATGGATGACATTGTTGGCTGTAGCTGCAATAACTTATCTAAAAAGAATAAAATAAGTAATATTTCTTTATAGACTATTGACGCGTTTTAATACAGAAAACGTTGTTGTTATCTTTTAATAAAAACAGGAGTAATTATGGTTGATTTAGTTAAAAAAAATCAAATTAAATATGGTGTTATAATTTTAACATATAGTTTGTTGGTATTTGGTGTCGCTAAAGGTACAGGAGCAGCATCTATACCTTCAAAAAATGAAGAAGAGCAAGTAGAGGAAGTAGAAGAAATTTCTTTTTGGAAGAAATATGAAAATTATTTTTGGTCTAGAATATATAAGATAAAAAATTATCCTTATTTAAATAAGACTAAGGAATTTGGAAATTCCATTATAAGTTATCCTTATCTAAATAGGACAAAAGAATTTGGAAGTTCTGTCATAAGTTATCCCTATAAAAATAAGGCAATCGAAGCTAAAAATTATGTTAAAGTAAAGGTATCATCTATATTCAAATCTAACAACTCAACCGACAAGGTAAAGACAGATTTATAAATAGATAATATAAAACTATTAGCTAAAATTATTCCAGTTGAGAATAATTTTAGCTACTCAAAAACTATTTAACCAAAACATAGCCAATATAATCAAATATAGCTATGTAAGATATTTTTAATTACAGAATATTTAACATTTACTATGAAAATTACCCCAAATTCCATCTTTATTAGTTATAAAAATTAAAAAATCTTAAATTGTTTTGAATACCTATAAAATGGCTAGAAAAAGCCACAAGCTACAACCAACATCAGTTGCCAAATAAAAAAACAAACATATACTAGTTTCAGCCAGAAAATAACACCTATGTCAGAGAAAAATATAGATTTAAAGCTAAAACAGATAATTGAGAACGTAGAACATTTAGAACTTGAGAAAAAAGAAATAAATGATCAGATATTAGCAGTCTATAAAGAGGCTGCCACACTCGGATATGATGCCAAAATACTGCGAAAAATAGTATCCATTAGGAAGAAGGATATAAATGATTTGAGGGAAGAGGAAGATCTAATTGAAGCCTATAAGGAATCGTTGGGGATGGTATGAGTGATGCTGATTTGTATCTACTAAAAGAAGCTTCAAGATTGGTTGAAAGTAAGGTATTTAGGGATTATGTAGAACTTGGTAACCTACAGACAACGAGTCGTTCGCTACAATTTTTAAATAAAACGGTTGATTTTCTAAACCATAGGTTTTTAGATTTTTTTACTGAAAAGCGACCAAATTATAATGTCTTTATAAAAGGTTTTCCTACTGCGGAAAATCAAAATAAGAGTGGAGTAAAAAATTCAATCTATATTAATAGTATATGTGGTTTAAGAAATCTTCTGCACCATGTGCACTATTTTGTTACTATGATTTCGCTTTTTGAAGAAGACAAGGTGATTGCTTCTATAGTTAATAGTTATGCAACGAATGAGATATTTTTTGTGACGGAGAATAAAGGTGTATTTTTGAATGATAGGAAGGTGAGAGTATCTAATAGAAATATAAATGATAATAGTTTAATTGGTATAAAATATGGAAATAGAAGCAAGAAAAATTTTCTAAGGCTAGCATCAAAATTAGGAAATTTTAGGGTTGGAAACTGTTCTATTTTAGACTCCTGTTACACCGCTTGTGGTAGGTATGATGCAAATTTTATTTTTGACGGTTACGAAAAAGAGCTAAGCTCCTGCGAACTTTTTATTAGGGAAGCTGGTGGCTTAAGTTATAAAATAGCCGACAATTCTATCCTATTTAGTAATTCGGTGGTTTATAATGATTTAAAAAAGATTATTGCTGAAAATGTTTGAAAAAGGTGAAAGAATAGCTAAAGTAATAGCAAATAGCGGCTATTGTTCCAGAAGAGGTGCGGAAAAGCTTATTCTAGAAGGAAGGGTAAAAGTTAATGGAAAAACTATAGATACACCGGTAGTTCTAATAACCGATCAATCCATAAAGATAGATAATAAGCTGCTACCAAGAAGAAAAAAAACCAAACTTTGGATTTTTAATAAGCCAAAAGGTTATATAGTTACAAATAGCGATCCAAAAGGGCGGAAAAATATTTATAGTTTGCTACCAAAAAATATGCCGAGAGTTATAAGTATTGGCAGACTTGATATGGATACGGAAGGTCTTTTATTACTGACAAACAATGGGGATTTGTCGAGGTATATAGAACATCCAGCTACTGCGTGGACCAGGCAATATTTGGCTAAAGTTCATGGAAATACTGGTATGCTTGTTTCTAATATTGAAAGAGTTGGTAAAAATGGTTTGGTAGTGAATGGTATAAAGTACGCTCCTGTAAAAATTACTATTGAAAAACAAAGTGAATCAACTAATACTTGGTTCAGAGTTACCATAACCGAAGGCAAAAATAAGGAAGTTAGGAATATCATGGATTATTTTGGCCTAAAAGTTGTGAAACTAAAAAGGATTTCGTTCGGCCCTTTTCAATTGGGTAGACTTGAGGTTGGGAAGGTGAAACTTGTGCCGGATAAAGTCTTGAAAGAAGCTATAGGTAATAAGTTAGTGTTAGATTGATTCTTTTTGCCGTATCGTCTAATGGTAGGACAACAGATTCTGATTCTGTTTATCTAGGTTCGAGTCCTGGTACGGCAGCCATGGTTTTTGGGTGTTTTGGATCTGTGGTTGTGTTGTGGGTTTGTTTTTTTGTTATCGCTACAATTTTAATAATTGTATAAATTGTATTTGTTTAATGAAGTGTCTATTTTATTTTTTAAATTTGTTAAATAAATTAACCCCAACCTCGCTTTTTAAATTTTCTTAAATTCTTTAAAAGCCCTTGAAAA
>CAPZCD010000004.1:0-25684 GCA_948744995.1 uncultured Rickettsiales bacterium
ATTGTATATTGTTATTACCATTATACTCTTTTAATATCTCTAAACTTCTTGTATTATCTAATAACTTTTCATTAGTTGTTAGATCTATAGGTTCTTTATCAGTTACTATATTATCCCATACTCTTTCTATATGATTAGCATATCTTTCAGCTTGATTTTCATTAAGACTATGTCTTTTATAATCATAGCTTTCATGAAACAGAGTTTTAATTAGCTGTCTGTTATCTTTATTGTTAGCTACATTTATAGCTATTATCTTTTTATTACTATTACTATCTTCAACTGAATATCCTTCTACTTTAGTGGTAACATCATTATATAATATAACTTCTATATCTTTACCTTTATTATAACCTATATCTTTCTATTAATTCATCTAATGCTTGTTTTGATTACCATTGCAGAAACGATGTGCATATATATACTTATTATATCTCCTGCTATTTCTCTTGTTGCGAAATCTATGGTTTTCTTTTTTATTAAATCAATTACTAAAGACCCATCATTAACTTTTGGTTTGATGTCGTTAAAGTCTCCTGTTTTATAAATATCATTATTAACTTTATAATCATTTGGGAACCATTGAGGAATAAGGCTTTCAGAGTTTTGATTTAAATAATTTCTTACTTTTCAAAATTGTATCACTTAAAATCATATAAATTGATATCATATGGATGAATAAACCTAAAATAATGTTTAGAGATACATTAAGAAAATATATTGGTATCTA
Source organism: uncultured Rickettsiales bacterium (assembly GCA_948744995.1). Lineage (GTDB taxonomy): Bacteria > Pseudomonadota > Alphaproteobacteria > Rickettsiales > UBA1997 > CALXRO01. The sequence continues at coordinate 731 of CAPZCD010000004.1, forward strand.
TTATGGTAATTATGGAATCAATTGAGGTAATCAAGAAATGGATAGATGTCCCTAATAGTTTATTATAATTCAGATAATAACTTATTTTTCAATGATAATTTATGTGTGTTGTGAACTTTTCCCCTCGTATTATTCTATCCCTACATTTCGCTATTTTTATATAATTCAAATTAGAATTACCAGTACCACATAAATTTTCACTCCCAAACAGAATAATTGATTTATAAAAAAAATAGGATATAATAACAACATTGTTAAACACAAAAGGTATGGCAAATATTAAAGAAACATTAAAAAGAGTAGCAACTCCCATAAATTCAGAAGGATACAACATAATAATTCTAACCGCTGTAGTAACAGCACTACTAGCTATGATATCACACTATTTTGGGGTTATATCATTCATTTTTCTTCTTTTTTGTATTTATTTTTTCAGAGATCCAGAAAGATTTACACCGGACGAAGAAAATGTTTTTGTTGCACCGGCTGATGGTGTTATAGATGCTATAGAAGAGGCTTTACCACCAGCAGAATTAGAGATGGATGAAAACATAAAGTGGACCAGAATTAGCACATTTTTAAGTATTTTTAACGTTCACGCACAAAGAATTCCATTTGATGGAAAAATTACAAAACTACACTATCGGGAAGGAGCTTTTTTGAATGTTTCGATAGATAAATACAGCAAAGATAACGAGAGACAGTCATGTGTATTGGAAACCAAAGATGGTTTACAAATCCCACTAGTTCAAATTGCTGGTTTTATAGCGAGAAGAATAGTTTGCAACTTGAGCGTAGGACAAGAAGTTAAAAAGGGTGATAAATATGGTATTATTAAATTTGGTAGTAGGGTTGACATATACTTACCAAAAGAAGTTGTACCTTGTGTAAAAGTAGGTCAAACTATGATTGGTGGAGAGACTGTAATAGCGAAATTACAGTAAATAATAACTAGAAATTAACTATAAATTACCACAACTAATAGGAGTTAACATGGAAAAAGAAGAAAATACAAGTTTTGAATTAGCAAAACTAATACCAAACATAATAACCTTATCATCGTTATGTATTGGTTTATTTGCTGTGAGAATGGCTATAATTGGTGATTTTGTTTCAGCATTATACTGTATAATTGTATCCTGTTTATGTGATGGATTAGATGGCAATGTTGCCAGAAGGCTAAATGCTTCCAGTGAATTTGGAGCGCAACTTGATTCACTTTCTGACTTCTTCAGCTTTGGCATAGCACCGGGTTTTGTAGTTTATTTCTGGAAGATGCAATATTCAGAAATGTATAGACCTATTGCCTGGATACCGGTTCTGTTACTGGCTGTATGTATGGCTATAAGATTGGCTAGATTTAATGTTGGTCTAGTTACCGAAGATAAAGAGAATCCATTAAACAAATACTTTTTTAAAGGTGTACCGGCTCCTATGGCGGCAGCTTTGGTTATGTTACCTATGGCAATGTCTTTTGAATTTGGCTTAAATATAGCCCCTATTTTTGTAATTATTAATACATCTATTATAGCTCTTATGGCTGGCAGTACCATTCCAACTCCTTGTTTTAAAAAAATAAAGTTTAAAACTACTCAAAGACAACTTATATTAGTTGTCATTGCACTATTTCTCATAGGTTTGTTGGTAAAGACTTTTTTTACCGCAGTACTAATATGTTATCTGTATGTAATATCTATAGTTTTGTCTTGGTTCTATTATATAAAATTTAAAAGAGAGCAAAATAATTCTTAAGATGAATAGCTGTAGCAACTTTAAAAGTTTTTTACTATTACCTTTAATTTCATTGATAACTGGTAGTTGTACGAAGAATGTTATTATAAAGGGTAATGAGGTTATCGAAAAAATAACACGATTATATCGGGATGCTAATCAGGTAAAGTCTGACTCGATGATTGAAGAACAGATAAAAGATAGTATAAATAAAGATAAATCAAGTTTTTTATATGCTAACAACCTTGCGGATTTTGCTTACTATGATGTAAAGGTTATGGAGGGAAGAGTTATGTTAACCGGCGTTGCTTTTGACCTAAAAACAAAAACATTTCTAACCAATAAAGTCACAGAAAATCTAAAAGTTAGGTCTCTTCTTGATGAGATTCTAATAAAAGATAAAAAAAGTTTCTCTTTTGTGCGAATGAAGGATTATTTTTTAGAGAAAAGTATCTATATGAAAGTATTTTTTAAATCTAAAATAAAATCATTGAATTATGAGGTCTCTGTTATGGATGGAATTGCGTACGTTATTGGTATAGCTGAAGATCAGGAAGAGCATGAGCTTTTACTAAACCTTATAAGCACAATTAAAGGTATAAAACAAGTTGTAACTCATGTTATAACGGTTGATAGTGATTTAAAGCTTAAGATTGAATACATATAAACAATTTAGGAGTTAAAATGAAAGAAGGATTTACTAGGACTATTTCGGGAATTATTATAGGTCTTCTCACTTTATTTTTTATCTATTCCAGGAGTATATTTGTTGGCTTTTCTTTTATTTTTGTTGTTGGCTTATTTATGGCTATGGAATGGTATAATATAACAAAAGAAGCTAGCGAGCAGAAAAAATGGATATTTCTAGGAGTTATTTACATATTTATAACATTGATGCCACTACTAAAAATAAAAGTTAGCAATTGGCAAGGGAAAAACATACTGATGTGGTTATTTATACTGGTTTGGTGCACCGATACCTTTGCCTATTTTGTTGGTAAGGTATTGAATTTAGGAAAGCATAAAATTAACGAAATTAGCCCTAAAAAATCTTATGAAGGTTTAGTTGGCGGAATTATAGGCTCAATGTTTTTTTGCAATATTTTTGCCAGAGTTTTTCTACCACAATACAGTTCTGTACTTTTATATTTTACACCCATATTGTGTTGTGTAGAACAAATTGGTGATTTTACAGAATCTTATATCAAACGAAAGTTTAATGTTAAAGATAGTGGTAATATAATACCAGGTCATGGAGGCTTTTTAGACAGATTTGATGGATTTTTGTATCTATCAATCTTGATGTTATACATTTTAGAATTTATTTAATTATGTACGAGGAATTAGAAAACATAAAGCTTTTATGCCAAAGTTGTAGCAAATGTCAGCTGTCAAAAACAAGAACTAATGTTGTATTCTCTGATGGTATGGTAAATAGCAAGCTGATGCTGATCGGGGAAGCTCCCGGTTATCACGAAGATCAAGAAGGTAAACCTTTCGTTGGGAGATCGGGTCAACTGCTGGACAAAATATTTGAATCGGTTGGACTATCTAGAGATAAGGATGTGTATATTTGTAACGTAATTAAATGTAGGCCGCCAGAAAATAGAAATCCAACGCCAGAAGAACAAATATTATGTAGAAAATATCTTGATGCGCAGATAGACATTCTAAAACCAAAAATAATATTACTATGTGGTAGTATCGCAATGAAAGCTATGTTAGATACTGATGTCGGCATTACAAAAAATCGCGGCAAGTGGTTTGATGGACCAAATAACTCGAAGATGATGCCGATTTTTCATCCATCGTATCTTTTGAGGAATAGTACTAGGGTTGAAGGTGGACCAAAATGGTTAACTTGGCAGGATTTTAAGGAGATAAAAAAGGAGTTTGATAAGCTGTAATGGTTTTAACTGTCGCAGGTCAGTTAATTATTATCTTTAAAGGAGTTTGTCATTACTCAATTAACTAGACATTTTATAATATTATAATATAACACTAAAACATGTAATGGTAGTTGTTATGCTTGATAAACTTTTTGTATTTGATATAGAGACCATACCGGATACAGATATACTTGAAAATCTGACTGGTAGTGTTACCCAAAACCCATTAGAAAAACGCAAAGAACTGGAAGAATATCATATAGAGGTTTCCGGTGGAAATCCATTTCCGAGACAACCATTTCATAAGGTTGTTTCAGTTAGTATATTAATAGCTGATATAGTCAAAACTAATAATTATGAATATTATGAAATAGTTAAGTTGGGTACCATATCAAGCCTTGATAATACAGAAAGTGGCATAGTTAGCAAGTTTTTTGATTATTTATGCAAATACATCCCTAGAATAGTTAGCTATAATGGCAGAACATTTGATATACCGGTTATGAAATATAGAGCAATGAAATATGGTATTTCTATAGAAAATTTGTTTAAATCGGGAGATAAATGGAATAATTATGCACAAAGGTATTCGTTAGATTGGCATTGTGATCTATTAGAGGTATTGTCGGATTTTGGAGCATCTGCAAGATGTAAAATGAACGAAATATGTAGCATATTAGGCATACCTGGTAAAATTGGTATAGATGGTTCGAAAGTAACGGAACTGTATGACCAAAATCTGCTTAAAACTATAGATGATTATTGTGAAACGGATGTTTTGAATACATATCTTATATATTTGAACTATGCTCTGCTGTCAGGGCTAACAAATAGGGAAAATTTCATAAATATGAATCAGGATGTGATAAAATACCTTAAGCAAAAAAACCTCTCCTATTCAGCTGAATTTCTGGAACAGTGGGAAAAAGTTGATGGGAGAGGGTTGGATTTTAAGAGTTAGCTTTACACATGTATTGGAATTCTAGTATCATCAATATTTAATGGATTTACACCAATTTCCTGTAGTTTAACTTGCATATCATTAAATATATTATTAATCTTTGCCTGTTCTTTTTCTAATTCCTGTTTCTTTTTTTCAACTTCATTGGCCACTACAGCAATACAAGTTACTGCTAATTGAGCTGCTATAAATTGATTCATAACCATTAGTGTCGTAAAAATATTTTGTGCCACTTCAGGGTCTTTTAAATCTAAATTGCCAGAACCAAAATTTTCTTCTAAAACTTTATTAGTATTTTCAATATTATGCATTTTTATTTCTGGGGATATTTTATCATCATTAATTAAAGTTTCTAAATCCTCAGTTATCACATCTAACTTTGTTACGTCTAGGTTTTTTTCTTCTGTTAAAGATGGTAAAAGATTATTTTTATCCAATTTTATATGTTCTTCTGGTTTAAAAATTCCCATTTCCTGATCAATTTCTTCTTTTCTCATGTTAACAATTTCTTCAAATTCAATTAGCTTCTGTTTATCATCTTCATTCATAGAAGCCAACCTAATACATTCTTCATGACGCAAATCATTTAACTCTTTTACAAGCCATTCATCAATTTCATTAACTCCTTTCTGAAATTCCATAAGTCTACTTTCTATTTTAGCTTTTTCTTCATCACTTTTCCCATCAACTAATTGTTTATAAGCGTTGCCACCATAACCAAGACTAGCCGTATCCAAAACACCACTAATAACACCATTTAATATACTTTTACCAATATTTACCAAATTGGAGAAAATTCCTGTTATTCCTTCTTTTTCTTGAAATTCAGGATATTTCTCCTTTAGCGCTATTGCTTTCTTTTGTGCTATTAACTTTATTGCTTCGGTTCTTATCTCAATATTATCTTCAACTAATTGGCTTTGCCTTGATTTTTCTTCATTCTTTTTTAAATGTTCTGACATACGATCTTCTTCGTCTCTTATTTTGTTTTCTAGATCTGCTGTCAGCTTTTGTTTTTGCTCGTTTACAGTACCTTTTTGATATGTTTTAGCTCTCTTTTCTGATGGTTTTGATAAATTTTTTATGGAAAATTCATTCTTCTTAAGATTAAAAAATACCATCACTTTGTTTTTGGCTCTACCAAAAAATCGTTTTATCCTATTTAAAATTCCTATTTTTCCATTTCTTGCATTTGTATGAACTTCATTTCTATTGTTTACTGTATTAACCACTTCAATTACATCAGCTGCATCACTTACTGCACTAACTCCTACAGCCGCTGCTCCTACTCCAGCTACTGCTGAAACGGCTCTTGAACTACTGTTAACAGCTGCTTTTGCAGCAAAATATGTAGCAGCTGCTTTCGCTACTAATCTCGTACCGGTAGCTGTCCAATATCTTACTTTATTTTCTAGATCTGGAGTATACTCATATATTTTTTTCACACAATCAAGATATTCCCTCTCTTTTGGTTTTAAATTTATTTCTTCATCTTTAGTTAATCCTCTTGCAAATTTATCTGTATCTATACTATATTTTTCTATTAGTAGATTTGCATAATTTAGGTAAGATTTGGATATTTCTTCTCTTATGGAATCATATAAGGAATTGCGCCCAGACTTCGAATAAAACTTGTTAACAAAATCTTCTTCCATAAGTTTTATTTGCTCCTGACAAATCATTTCTCTAAATTCTAGATCAAGATTACTATTGTTCGCGAGCGAAGAATAAAGATCAGATTTAGTAAGATATTCGTCAACCGTATAGGAAGGTTCATTTATAAGTGAAACTACTGTTTTTTCTAGATTTTGATAATTGGTAGTTAGTTGTTTGTTATCAGGAGATAATGGTATAGTAGCTAATAATAGTTGGATTTTATCCGTAAGACCATAAACTGTTGTTGGTCTAGAATTCATTTCCTCATTTAATATTTTATATACGGTGGATTTTTGTTCGTTATTTTTAATCCAGTAAAAACAATTGTCTCTTAAGTTTACCCAATCTTCCTTTTCTATTCTTGTTTTAATTGTGCTTCTTATGCTTTCTATATCAAATTCATCATTTCTATCAAATTTAATATCTATATTAAAACCAGTTAATTTTGGATCAGAATCAAGCATGGGAATATCTTCATTTCTATTTCTAGCTATTCTATCTAAAGTGTTTTCATTCAGGTCGGATAATCTATTTTTTATCTTACTGGTAATAAAAAACAAAACATTATCCGGTATTACACTAAGCATATCATTTCCTTGAATAGCTCTTGCTTGTTCCTCAGTCAAATTCTCTGCCTGTTCTACAGTTAAATTTTTTAGAAACTCTTGATTTTTTGCTATAATATTAGCATTTATAACAGATATAATTTCTGGTTTAAGGCTATTTCTAATCAATCCAAACTGTTCTTCATTAAGAAACATGGCTTGATCTTTTGTTAAGCCATGTTTTGTTAGATATAATAGGTATTCATCTGGAATTTGTCTAATAATTTGCGGAATTAAATATTGGGATTTATTTGTATCACATAATAACCTAAATTGTTCTATACCAAATTGTTCCAGTTGTTCATTTGTAACATATCTTAATGTTGCTTCATTTAGTGAATCTATATCTATACCAGCAACATCTTTGATAATAGAAAAATTCTCTCCAAGAGAATTAATTAATAATGGATTTTCTTTTAAAACTAATAAATGACCCCCATCTAAATCACTTATCTGCTTTGAGGTTAATACCGCAATAGTCTCTGTTTTAAGTTTCTTAAATTCTTCTACTAGTAATGAGTTTATGTCTAGAGCGCATAGTTTCATATTTGCTAATACTGTACCATCTCCTTTAACTGTTGCTAGATAATCAATAGTTTCGGCTGGTAATTGTTTTACGAAGTCATTTCCAAAACTAACCATTATCTCATCAGTTATCTTACCAATAGCTTCTTTAGCTAAATGTCCTAATTTCCCTGTTTCAATTAAACTAGTTAATTGTGTTTTAAGTTCACTTTCGGTTAATCTACTGGATGCTACATTTACTCCATATCTATGATATAAATTAAGTTTTTTAGTTACAAATTCTAAAGATTCTTCTGACAGATATTGTAATCTATTAGCTTTAGCCAGTTGCATAGCTATTTCTTCTTTTTCTTCTTCTGGTAATATACTCCATTGTTCTAGAGTAATTAATGCCAAACCTTCATTAGAAAGTCCTAGAATATTCTCTTTTTTTAGTGCTTTTACAAGAAAATCTTCTGGTACAAAACTAAGTGCATTTTTAGTTTCGCTATCTGAAATAATTATATTTTTCCTAAGTAAAATTTCTAATTCTTTAGATCCTACATATTCACCAACAAAATCAGGAAAAGCTTCTAATTCTTCTATTTGGGTAATAGCTTCTAGTAGACCACTTAAGTTACTGTCATTCCAGCTGCTAAAGCCCGGTATGGAAAGACCATAAGTATTACCTTTCTTAATACCTTTTATATTTTCTACTAGATTTTTCTTAGGTTCTGTCATTCTAATCCTCTTATTCTTTTGCTATAACTGTTAGTTAGTCTAGCAGTTGGGTTTTATTTTGCAATATTAAATTTATTTACAAATTAAAAAATTAACTGTCGCTCGCAACCTATAATTTCAAAAATCATTATTTAATTATGACAACAAACAAAAAACCTTATTGCAAAATAAAAAATATATTATTAATTATACCCGATTACATTTTTATACAAACAAATATGGAAGAAATATTTTACACAAAAGACAACTATTGGTTTTCCGTAGAGAACGATGTGGCAACGGTCGGTATAACCAATTTTTTATTAGATGAGATGGATATGATAAATTTCGTAGAGCTACCAACCATCGGAAATATTTGTAGCAAAACAGAATTAATAGGCCAAATAAACTACAACAGTGACGAAAAACTTGACCTATTTTCAATATTTAATGGTAAAATAGTCGACATCAACGATTCTCTCATAGACAACTGCGAACAGCTATTTGGCAATGATATTGAAAACAGTTGGCTTTACCGAATAAATGTTGATTCAAAATCCGAATTAGAAGAGGAAGCTATGACTAAAGATCAATATGACGAATATCTGGAAGAAGTAAAATAATGTCAAGAATAAGTGATATAACTAAATTTACTCTACAAGATTATCCTGGTAAACCAGCCTGCATATTTTGGTTTGCCGGTTGTAACATGAGATGCAAATACTGCCATAATGTTGAGTTTTTTGATCAAAAGGATGGTTTTTTGGATAACGGATATTTGGAGAAATTCTTAAAATCAAGAATTGGTCTTCTTGATGGAGTTGTTTTATCTGGTGGTGAATGTACTTTGGACCCTGAGATAAAATCTATAGTAGAAATGATAAAAAATCTTGGGTTTCTGGTTAAAATAGACACCAATGGTTTGAATTATGAAATTATACGTGATCTAGTGGAAAATAACCTTATAGACTTTGTAGCTTTAGATTTTAAGGCTAAGAAGGATAAATTTAGCTCCATAAATCAAATAGACGAAACCAGATATGATGATTTTGAAAAAAGTCTGCTATATCTAATTGACAAAAATATTAAAAATCAGGTAGATCTTGAGATAAGAACTACAATACATACAACTCTTTTGCAGGAAGATGATATAAACGCCATAATATATCTGCTAGATAATTTAGGATACAAGGAAAAATATTTTATACAAAACTTTAAAAATGATAATAAAGCGACATTGGTCGATATTGGAGACCAAGAATATCTGTTGAATAAGGATAAAATTATAACACCAAAAAATTTCACTGTTGGTTATAGAAACTTTTTGTGGTAAATAATCTCTATATAAACGTACGGGATATTTAGTTTAACCTAAACACAAAAATATTTGTAATAATAAAGTTTACAAATAATAAAAAAATGTTATTATATTACATAAATTAAACAATTTTAGAATGAAGTTTTTAGATTTTATCAAGAAATACAAGGTTTATTTGATCGTAATAGGTATTTTAGCTGTGGGAGTGTTCTACAAGAGAAATGTAGTAGACAAAGCCGCAAAAGCCAATAAAATAACCGAAAAAAAATCAACTAAACCAAAGACTATCATGGTTCATATGGGTTTACATAATAAAACAAAAGAAGAAAAACGAGAATATCTATTGAACCATTTTGATATGGATTATATCATTGGCAACAAAAACACAAAAATTACAATTATCGAATATTCTTCTTTTACCTGTAAATATTGTAAGAAAATGAGAGGTGAAATTAAGAAAATTCTTGATGAATATGCGTCTGGTGAAAACATCCAAATTAGATATATAATAAGACCAATCTATAACACTAAAACTATACCATTTGGTGCTTTTTTAGCCTGTGCGAAAGATGAAGATAAATTAAATATTATAGATGATTTTTTTAAGACAGATCTAGGTATAATTGCAAACATGGAGGAATTTTTACTGGAAACCGGTAAAAAATATAATATGGATGAAACCTATGTTAAAGATTGTATTTATAACAAAGATATGTATGAAAAGTTAATATATATGCAGCAAGCCTCTAGAAGTGTATTTAATCTGGATGCTACACCGGTTTTTGTTATAAATGGTAAGGAATATATTGGTTATAGAACCAGTAAACAGTTAAAAAACATAGTAGAAAATATTTTAAACAATAAGAGTAAAAATTAATATGAAAAATGGAATAATTAGCTTTTTTAAAATTTTATTGTTCTTTGCGATATTGATTGTTTTTACAATTTTTATGTCAAATAATTCAGATTTTGTAAGAATTAATTTGGCACCACTTGACTATATGCTGGAAATGAAACTATACCTGGTGGTGATATTATCATTCGTTTTAGGTATTTTTGCTACAATTTTATTTAATTTTATTACTAGTTTTTTTGGTTTGAAGGAATTTTTATATTATTTTAAGAATAAAAGAATGGAGAAAGAAATAAACAAACTAAAAGCTAGAAATAACCAATTGGAGAGTGAAAATGAAGAATAATAGAATATTTAGGTATTTTTTTATAGTTTTTGTATTAATTACAGTTTGCAGTTGCTCAAAAAAATTTGTTGGAAAAGATTACACACTAGATTTAGGTAAAAATTTAACATATAAAAACTCTGATGGGGTAAAGGTTAAATTAGATTTATCAGAGTACATTAATGGTGAGATAAGTGTATTTGAAGATAAAAGTAATGTATTTATCGTATCGGCCTCAAAAGGAATTATTAAAATGTCAGCTAAAGATGGAAAAATATGTTGGAAACAAAAAATAGCATCTATTCCTCAAAGGAACCTATCTTTTGATGAAAAATATGTATATTTTACAAGTATTGATAATAAATTCTATATATTAAATTATGAAAATGGTGAAACAGAATTTATATATTATACCTATAGCAGCGAAAGAAGCTTAATGAATAATGTCAAACCTATAATTTATAAAAATGCTATTGTAGTTGTGTTTGGTAATGGAGAGACTATTATTTTCGATAAAAAGACTAAAAAAGTCTTGAAGAAATTGCCACGAAAAGAGATTTTTGACGATTCGGTTATAGTTGAAAATGGTATTTTGAAAATGAACGATGAAAATATCTTGGATCTCAATAAATTATAAATAGTAAATGAAAAAATGTTTTTTATTTTTTAATTTAAAAAACTATTGGGATAATAAATGAAGAAAAATTTACTAATAACAAATCCTTTGTCTGGTAAATATAAAAAAGATAAAGTAGATAGTTTTTCTCAAAAACTTAGGAAGATTGGCTTAGAAGTTTCTAAAATTGAACTTAAAAAAGACCAGAAGATAAAAGGAATACTAGAAAATTTACCTGTAGATGAGTATGAGACAGTATTTTTAGCCTTCGGCGATGGAACGATCAATAGTGCGATAAATGCTATAGCTGCTAGAGACGATTTCTTTAAATTTAAAATATGTATAGTTCCTTTTGGTACAGCGAATGTATTAGCTAATGAGCTTGGAACCAATACAACTTCGAAAGTTATAAAAGCTATTAAAAAAAATCAGGTAAAAAAGTTACATTTAGGTAAAGTTATCAATCTGGATGATAAATCCGAAAGATATTTTTCTCTTATGGCAAGCTCTGGTTTTGACTCAATGGTTGTAAGTAAGATAAACGAGAAAGTCAAAGAGAAATTTGGAAAATTTGCCTACATCCAAAAACTTTTTAGTACAATTATTAGGAGGTACTTTCCTCCATTAAAAACACAAATTGGTAATAGAAAATATAAAAGTATTTTAACCTGTGTCAGCAATGGCAAATATTATGGCGGTAGAATACATGTATCTGACTCTAAACTTGACGATAATAGTTTTAATGTTATCCTAATAAAAAAATTTAGTGTAATTTCTATTTTAGAATACATAATTACAAGAAAAACTAATAAAAATATCATAAGAATGAAAGCAAAAAATGTAAAAATAATGTCAGATAATCCAAATTACCCGCTACAGATGGATGGTGATTGTTATGGTAATCTGCCGGTTAAAATTGAAAACACTAATAAATTTATTAACGTAATCTATCTATAAAATGTTACCGCTAGTTCTATCAATTATATCAACCATTTTTCTATACGTATCATGGAATCTGTATAAGAATCTGCTACTATTTTTGGTAAGTAATGTAATAGTAAGATATCTTTTAGTTATAGCTTTTACAATTTTTGAGTTTTTATCCATAATTTTATGCATGAAACAAAATACAACTAGACCAGTAAAATACCTATCTTATATGTTTCTATTCTTTGTTATATTTATGCTAATTTCGTTCTTATTGGGAGATATACTGGTACTATTCAGAATTAGAATTAATAAATTTTATGCAACTTTATTCACGCTTATATTTGCTATAATAGTTGCTATTTATGGTTACATAAATAGATCATTTATTAGAATTACAAACTATAGATTAGATACAAATAAAAATGTAAAATTAAAAATAGCTTTTTTAAGTGATATACATATTGGAGCCATAGGAACCAATGAAAAAATCCTAAATAAGATAGTTGAAAGAATAAATGAGATTAAACCTGATGTTTTGCTATTTGGTGGCGATATAGTTGAAGCTAAAATAGATGATGAAATTAGGAATTATTGTAAAATACTTAGCAAAGCTAAGGCGAAATTTGGAAGCTATGGAGTATTGGGTAATCATGAATTCTATGTGGGAGCAATAGAAAATATAATAGAAATTCTGGAAAAAGAAGCTAATATAAAAATGCTTAATGACGATTTTGTATTGATAAATAACGACATAATTTTGGTTGGTCGGCAAGATAACTCATACTCCTACATAAGTGGTAAAAATAGAAAGAAAATAGGAGAAATAGTAGAAACTGAAGACAATAGGTATAAATACAAGATAGTGGTTGATCATAATCCAAAATATTTTGATGATACCGTTAAGAATAACTTTGATTTACAACTTTCGGGTCATACGCATAACGGGCAATTTTTCCCGTTTAATCTGGTCGTTAAACTGTCCTATGAGAAGGCTTATGGTCTACTGAAAAAATTGAATAGTATACTAATAGTATCTTCCGGCGCCGGAACTTGGGGCCCTCCGGTAAAGGTTCTCAGTAAACCGGAGATTGTTGTTGTTGATTTAGAGTAAAATTGTAGTTAATTTAAATCTGTTAATATTAAATGAGTTGTTTATGAAATACAAAAATAAACTTTTAACCTTATCGCTCTCTCTCATTATTCCTCTCTATAGATAACAGTTATAGGGCAGATAAATTTTTAGAAAGACAGATTGTTAGATTGGGAGATGTACTAATGGTAGCTGCACCAACTCTTGCATTGGGAAAAACCATATATGAAAATGATAATGCCGGTATTCCATATTATCTGTTGAATTTTGTTGTTGTTAATTTTGGCACAGCTGCCCTACAGGTTCTTATTCCAGAAGAAAGACCAAATGGTGGTTCTACAAAATCATTCCCTTCGGGACATGCTTCAGCGGCTTTCTCGGGAGCAACTTATGTTCATTTCAGATACTCTCCATATGAAGCAAGATGGTTATATGCTATGGCGACTTTTGTGGCTTTTTCAAGAGTGTATGGTGACAGACATCATTTGCATGATGTTTTAGCTTCGGCGGGACTAAGTTTTTTATCAAGTTATTTTTTAGTTAAAAATAAAAATAGTAACAAAACCTACTCTGTAAGCTATAATCCGGAAAATAAGGAATTATCATTTAATTTTTTATATAGATTTTAACCCCCTTGTATTGGAAAAAATAACTACTATATAATAGTTAATATAGTTTTATTAATAATTAAGAGAGTTAGAAATGAAATTAAAACCATTAGGAGATAGAGTCCTAGTAAAGAGAGAGGATGCCGAAGAAAAAACATCCGGCGGTATTATAATTCCTGACACTTCAAAAGAAAAACCATCCAAAGGAAGCGTAGTAGCTATAGGCGATGGTGTCAGAGATGAAAAGGGAAATCTTATACCGATGAATTTAAAGGTTGGTGATAAAGTTTTCTTTACCAAATGGGGTGGAACAGAAATAAAAGTTGATGATGAGGAACTTTTAATCATGAAAGAGTCTGATATTTTAGCAATTATAGAATAGGTTTATATTATGACAGCAAAAGAAATTAAATTTAGTTCTGACGCAAGAACAAGAATACTTAATGGTGTTAATGTATTGGCTGACGCCGTGAAAGCAACACTTGGCCCTAAAGGTAGAAACGTAATAATAGAAAAATCATTTGGAGCACCAAGAATAACAAAAGATGGAGTTACTGTTGCTAAGGAAATAGAGTTAAAGGACAAGTTTGAAAATCTAGGAGCTCAAGCTATAAAAGAAGTTGCCAGCAAGACCAACGATGTAGCAGGAGATGGTACTACTACTTCAACTGTTCTAGCTCAAGCTATTTCAAGTGAAGGTTTTAAAGCAGTTGCAGCTGGTCTAAATCCTATGGACCTAAAGAGAGGTATAGATAAAGCTGTAGCAAAAGCTATAGAAGAAATTAAAAAAGCTAGCAAGAAAATTTCATCAAGAGATGAAATCGCGCAAGTTGGTACCATATCTGCCAATGGAGATCAAGAAATAGGCTCAAAAATAGCCGATGCTATGGAAAAAGTGGGAGCTAATAGTCCTATAACGGTAGAAGAAGCGAAAGGTTTAGAATTTGAAGTTGAAGTTGTTGAAGGTATGAACTTCGACAGAGGCTATCTATCACCATATTTTGTTACCGATACAGAAAAGATGAATGTTGTTTTGGATAATCCATATATCCTTATCTTCGATAAAAAGATATCAACTTTACAACCTATGATAAAGGTTTTGGAAGCAGTAGCTCAAAGCGGTAGACCATTACTCATAATTGCCGAAGATGTTGAAGGTGAGGCACTAGCTGCATTGGTGGTAAATAAACTAAGGGGTGGTTTAAAAGTTTGCGCTGTAAAAGCTCCGGGTTTTGGCGACCGAAGAAAAGCGATATTAGAAGATATAGCAGTTCTGACAGCAGGTCAAGTGGTTTCAGAAGAAATAGGACTAAAATTGGAGAATGTTGAGCTACAAAATCTAGGAAAGTCAAAGAGGATTGTTGTAACAAAAGACGATACAACCATAGTTGATGGTGCCGGTTCTTCTCAGGATGTTGAGGCAAGATGTAATAACATAAGGAAACAGATTGAGGATACAACGTCCGATTATGATAAGGAAAAACTGCAAGAAAGACTTGCTAAATTGTCTGGAGGGGTTGCTATACTAAAGGTTGGTGGCTCAACGGAGGTTGAAGTTAAGGAAAAGAAGGATAGAGTTGAAGATGCTCTGGCAGCTACTAGAGCAGCTGTTGAAGAAGGTATAGTAGCTGGCGGTGGTTCAACTTTCGTTCATATAGCATCAAAAATTAAGAACTTGAAGGGTGATAATGAAGCGCAAAATACCGGTATAAAGATAATTTATAATGCTCTACAGGCCCCAGCACGACAAATAGTTGATAATGCTGGTTTAGAAGGTTCTGTTATTATAAATAAAATAATGGAAAGTAATGATATGAACTTTGGTTATGATGCACAGAAAGAAGAATATGGCGATATGATAAAATTTGGTATTGTTGATCCGACAAAAGTTGCTAGAGTAGCTTTAGAAGGAGCTTCTTCTGTATCCAGTCTCTTGCTTACGACGGAATGTGCTATAGTGGAACAAGTTAAAGATGAAGGACACTGTGGATGCAATCCAGCAGCTGGAATGGGTGGTATGGGAGGAATGGACTACTAATCGCGCCATAGAAGAATTACTTATTCCTAATGTTGACCTACATGTGAAAGCATGTAGGTTTTTTGTTGTTATATTGGTTATTGTGTGGAGCTAGATGCTTGCTATTTGCTAGCTAAATAGGAAATGAGTTTTGGGGGAATGTGGTGATTGTGGTTTGGTTTTTTATGGATAAGCTAATTTTATTGGTACCGATAGCTTATAATTTATAAATTATGTAAAAATAGTAGTAAAATATATTAAATTATAGATAATAAATATGATACGGAAAGAAAGATTTACAACGCATACGAATTATTATTGAAGAATATAGCTGTTATCTGAATTATAATAGACTAAAAGTTATCAACATCCCTTGATAGATTAAATTTTTATTTATTTTTTAAATTAAAGTCATAATATATTTTTACTAGAATAAAATTATTAGTTATGGAAACAAAAAATGAACTACAAAAACAAAACCTGATATGGATTTCTATAGTATTGGTTTTGATTATTATCTGTTCTCTATTATTTTTACAAAATAAAAAAATAGAGAAAGTTATGACTATTCTGAACGTGAACTATAATCCCTATGGGTTTGGCTTTGGAATACATCCTAGAGCAAATGGTGATTTACATTTGATAGAAAAAAGAGTGAATGAACAATTATCAGAATTTGCAAGAGAGATGGGGGAACTGAAACGAGTAGTTAGTGATGCTATTGGTGACAATTCAGAAGATTATATGGATAGAATTTATAGTGAAGTTGCAGAAAAAAATCGGGCTATTGAAAAAAATTCAAAAGATGGGATTAGAAGTAATAAAGCTGCCAGGAAAACCAAAGAACAAGAAGTTAATAGTAAAAAATCAAAAAACAGACAAAGAAATAGCTATAAAAATAGCCAATTTGGGATAGAAACCGGTTACGATAAAGAAAACAAAGAATATAAGGTTGGAATAAAGCTACCAAATGATTTTAACATAGACGATATTAATGTTACCTTGAAAAATTCTATCCTTAAAATTAGAATTGAAAAGGAATTTAATAAGGAAGATAAGGATAGTAGCTACTACAACTACGATTCATTTTATCAAAGTTTTACAATTCCAAAGACTAAGGCTACCACAAAGGATATTATCAAAAAATTAGAAGATGGTAAATTGGAGATAATAGTTCCAATAAGATAGTCACAAATACTAATAAACCATTTTCTAGAATAAGCTCTGGTATATTTTATAGAAGGAGTTAGAGGTGGTATTTTTACTAGTTTTATTGAGGTTATTTACAAACGGGTGAAAATATGAAAGAGAATTTAAAGATGGACGAATTAATTTCTTTATGCAGAAGGAGAGGTTTTATATTCCAAAGTTCAGAAATATATGGCGGATTACAAGGAGCTTATGATTACGGTTCACTTGGTGTAGAATTGAAAAATAACCTTAAAAGTAGCTGGTGGAAATCAATGGTTTACGAGAGGGATGATATAGAAGGTCTAGATAGCTCAATACTAACTCATAAGCTAACCCTAAGGCATTCTGGTCATGAAAAAACCTTTGTGGATCCGCTACGCGAATGCAAAAATTGTGGAAACAGAATGCGCGCTGATCATATTGTAAACAACAAGTGCGACAGGTGTGGTAGCTCTGACCTGACCGAATCAAGAAATTTCAATCTAATGTTTAAAACAACTTTAGGTGCTGTGGAAGATAAGGATAGCTTCTGCTACTTAAGACCGGAAACTGCGCAAGGAATTTTTACTAACTTTAAAAATGTGTTAGATAGTTCATCCAGAAAGTTACCGTTCGGTATAGCACAAATCGGTAAAGCCTTTAGAAATGAAATAACACCTAGAAACTTTATATTTAGAGTTAGGGAATTTGAACAGATGGAAATGGAATTTTTTGTTGAACCAGGTACAGACGAGGAATGGCATAAGATATGGGTTGATAATCGTGTTAATTGGTGGATTAAACAAGGATTATCTAGTGATAATTTAGTAGTGGAATACCAGAAGAAAGAAGATTTAGCGCACTACGCTAAACAAACAGCAGATATTTTATATAGATTTCCTCATGGTTTGGAGGAACTGGAAGGTATAGCCGATAGAACCGATTATGATTTAGGTTCACACTCTAAAGAACAGGAATCACTCAATCTAACTGCTAAGGTCTCTGAAAATAAGGACTCTAATACAAAACTCGTTATGCAAAAAGCTGACAGTAAGGAAACTTTTGTTCCATATGTTATAGAACCGTCAGCAGGAGTTGATAGAGGTGTTTTAGCTATACTCACTGAAGCTTATACGGAAGAGAATTTAGGAAATGGTGATAGTAGAATAGTTTTGAAGCTGAAGAAACATCTAGCACCGATAAAAGTAGCTGTAATACCTTTAGCAAAAAATAACGATAAAATAGTTTCTAAATGCCATGAAATAAAGAACAATCTACAGAAATTGGCTATTGGTAGGACGAAGTTTGAGGATACCGGCAATGTTGGTAAAGCCTATAGACGAAATGATGAAATTGGAACGCCACTATGTATTACTGTTGATTTTGAGACTTTTGAGGGAGATACGGAGACAGTAACCGTGCGAGATAGGGATACTATGGAGCAGATTAGGGTCACTGTTGATGAGCTTGATAATTATTTGGTGGATTATTTTAGGGGGTAGAAAATACGGTAATAAAGGAGTATATAAGTTTATTTAGTTTAATCCAAATACAAAACTTACACTCAGATTTATATTACTTTAGTTCTATTATAATGACTTATAAATAATTTCTAACCAAGGTGTAAACAGTAGGGGTTATCTCTAAAATAGAATTATGCCCCTAATTCTTGATTAGGTCCACTAAATGCTTTATCTTCTATTTCTAATAAGGCAGATTCAAGCGAATTTTTATCTCCTTTATTATTAGGAACAGTTGATTTTTTTTGTTCCTTATTTTTAGAACCCAAAGCTATAATTGCCTCACTGAATTTATCTGTAATTTCTCCTATATTATCGCAGGTTTGTTTTGGAGCACCAAGACTTGTAATTTCTTCAACGATCTTTCCGGTAAACATCTTTACCATACCACACAAAAATTTAGCACCATTTTTTGCAGTATCTGCTACTTTTTTTGCTTCTTCCGATATACCTTTAAATACTTTAGTCCCAATCTCTTCTGTAGTATCAACTGCTTGTTTAATCCCTTCGTACCCGTTGTTTAAAGCTTTTTTAATGTTATCAACAGAAAAAATATTATTCACCCCTGAAATAATTTCTTCTGCTACATCTAATGTTTTGTTTATTAAAAATGGTGCTGCTACTTCTATTACACATGCAAAAGTAACCGCGACCATTTGCTGCATCATTACCGCTACAAAGTCACCTACACTATCCACATCGTCAAATACGTCACCATTTACCTTGCAGGAAACACATTCCAATCCGCAACGGCCATTTTCCCAAACAAGCTTCGTCTCCCAATCCAATAACATTACTGATTTCCTCTTTTTTGCTATAAATAGTGATTTTTTATATATGATATAATATAATTATGAATTTACGTGTCAACAAATATAAAAATATCTATAACCAGCTTTATCTAATGAAATTCTATTTTTTAAATTTTACCATTTTCTATTATTTATATTCATTCTTGTCCCTAAACCACCCTCAATCTTCTCACAACTCACTCAACAATATCTCATAAAGTTCATTACTCAACAAATGCTCCCTACTTGGCAAAAATAGACTTTTTTCAAGTTGTTCAACATCAATTCCACGTTTTAATATCTCTTCCCTTGTCCTAACAACAACTATATCATTTTCAAAATCTTTATTAACATTTATAAACGAATATATACTTTCCTCAACTTCGCCAACACATTCAAATGGCTTATAATTCTTTAGGCCGCAGAGCTCCATAAACTTATCGGCATTTTCTTCATTTTTAAATAAATTTTTACCAAAAATACCAATCATCTTCTCTTTATTTAAAAAAACCGATAATATCAAAAACACAAACCTACATTTATCACATTCACAGCACCAATGGTTTAGTCTACCATTAATTTTATAATTTTTATTACAACTAATAAATATTTTATGGTATTTATCTAATTTTGAAAATATTTTTGCTATATGTATTTCCGAAATTGGCCTAAGAAAAGATATGTAATTGAAGCTGGAAATTATATGTTTTTTGAAAAAAGCATTAACACTCTTTTCAAATTCAAAAGATTTACTCCATTGGTGATTTACAATGGTACCATTAAATTCCAAATTACCTACATTAGCCGACCTTTCATTTGACATTAGTATAGTATCATAATCATATATTACACTAGCCGCGCAAAATATGAATGCTAAGATACCACTAATAGGTATATGGCCGTTATAACAACCTTTGCTAGAATCCACTTGTGTATTAAGGTCAAGCAACTTCTGAGATATTTTCCTATTTATTCTAAATGATTTTAAGCCTGACACCTGTATAGTATCCTCTATAGCTTTTGCAGTCCCAACCGAGCATAGTAGAATATCATTAAAATGTTTTTTTATTATTTCTAAAGTTGTAATG
The DNA here is from genome assembly GCA_948744995.1 of uncultured Rickettsiales bacterium. Classification (GTDB taxonomy): domain Bacteria; phylum Pseudomonadota; class Alphaproteobacteria; order Rickettsiales; family UBA1997; genus CALXRO01. The sequence continues at coordinate 21,123 of CAPZCD010000004.1, forward strand.
GAATCCTTACCACCACCGACAGGAACTACATATCTTTTTTCAAGAGGGAAATTTAAGCTATTGTTTTGTGCATTTATAGTAAATGGGAAATTAATTCTATCTTTCAAATCTGTTATATTATTTTTATAACTAAACTCTCCCAAACCATTAAAATAAAAATTATTAAAAAAATCTGCTTCTTCTTTAGAGAGCATAAATGTTTTTATTTTAATATTTTTCGGTATAAATAGCTTATAGTAGCTAATTCCACAGGCTAAATGTAAATATCTGAAGGATCTATCTAAAGCGTCCAGCTCAGAATCATTTAAAATTTTATCGCCTGGAAATTCAATAGTTTCCTCAAAAAATAATTCATTATCATAAGAGTATTTGAGTAGCAGGATCTTATTATCTTTATCAAAGTTATAGGACTCAAAAATAAAGGAGCTGTATTTATTCATCTTATATTAGAAGTTATTTATTTTCTTTAGTGATTCAGTAACAATACTTTCCAGTGTAAGATACGGTTTTTCTGTTGTTATGCTGATAACTATATTTCTAACATAACTTTTTTGATAGCCTAACCCCTCAAGTGCCGATATAGCATCCAATATTACTTGCCTATTGTCATTTTCAAAAGTTCTATTCTTTTCCAAAGAACTAACAAATTTCATATTATCATAACCCTTTACCAATGAGCTATTTTGCAATTCAGTTATTATCCTCATAGCTACTTTTGAACCGACACCGGGAGCCCTGCAAAATATATTTTTATCAGAATTAACTATTCCCGATATTACCTCGTCAATTTCGGCTACTCCCATTATCTTTAATGCTACCTTATTACCTACTCCACTAACCTTACATAAAGTATTAAAACACTCTTTTTCTCTTAGATTTTTAAAACCGAATAATGTTATAGAATCTTCTTTTACTATAGTTTCAATATAAAAAGTAGCTTTAGAACCTACACTAATGTCAGTAGACAGTAGTTTTGAGGAACAAAATACTCTATAGCCTACCCCATTAACATCTAATATTAGATAATCATCATAAATTGAATCTATAGTCCCGCTTAATTTTCCTATCATTCCAATAAATAAAATTTATTTGATTGTACTATTTATGGTTTATTTTTCAATTAGTAATTCTAGATTACTGAATAATAATTCTCTACCTATTATTACAAATAATATATTTTCACTCAAAGTGCCATTCATTATTATTTATCTAGTACACTTTCCAAATAATTCTGTATTACAACTCCTCCATATCTTTAAAATTAGCCTTCGCCAACGGATGACAAGTTTTTAAAACATTATCCAATTTGTCATTAGTAACATGTGTATATATTTGGGTTGTTGAAATATCAGAATGCCCTAGTATTTCTTGTATTATTCTAATATCAGCCCCATTTTGCAGTAGATGCGTAGCAATGGAATGCCTAATAATATGTGGATGGATAAGTTCCGGCGCTATACCAGCAGCTACAGCGACAGATTTTAAATGTCTTGCAAATAACTGTCTAGCTACATGATTATCTTTTTTATCAACTTTTAATATCACTTTTTTATCTGATTTTTCCTTATTCCTTGAAAATATGACCTTTGTTGTGAATAAATATTCCGAATGGGAACTGGATAATAGTCTTTCTCTTAAATTTAGATATTTATGCATAATATCTACCGTAGCACTATTTATTGGTACAATTCTTTCCTTCCCGCCTTTACCCAGAACCTTTAGATAATTCTTTAGTGTAAAATTCTCATTTTTTAGATCAAATTCTTTTTCTACTGATGATATTTTAAGCTCTACAAGCTCAGATACTCTCATACCTGTCGCATACATCAGCATTAGCATACAATAAAATTGTAAACCAAAATCACTCTTATCTTCCTCGGCTTTAGCCAATAGTTTTTTGACATCATTCTTAGTTAGGTAATTTGGTAAATTTTTCCTCTGCTTCGTATGTTCTATAGCTGTTGACGGATTATGTTTTAGATAATTTTCTAACTGTAAAAAATCAAAAAAGTGTTTCACAGATGAAATATGGCGATCAATAGTTCTGGCAGAAAATTTAATGGATATATTTTTAAAATAATCAAGTAAGTCGTTGTCTGTAACTGTCAGAATATCAACATTCCTTGTTTTTAGATATTCGAATAATAATTCGAGATCTCTTCTATAGGATTCAATAGTATTCTTAGATAAACCATCAACAACTGCTAGGGAGGATAAAAATAGATTTAGATAATCCATATAATTTATTTTATTTCTGTTATTTTGTCCCTATATTTTAATTCTATAATTACCTGTTTTTTACTTTTTATTTGTCTGTTATAATTGAATACAGTATATACTAAAACGAGCATAAAAATTATATAAATAATTAACATTAATTGCTTTAAAATTTTAGAAAAAAGTTTTGTTTCGAACAATTTAAATAATAAATATACAGGATATAATACGAAAATTGTCATATATATTGGTAAAAATATCAGATGTTTTATAAACAAATATTTACTGACTTTTTTATCAAAAACATAGTCTGGAAATAGTAAATCTACATTTTTATCTGACATAATAATTCATGTTATTAACATTAAAACGTAGTAATATTATAGTATATTTTTTGTTTTATCAAGTAAAAAGAGAAGGATCACTCCTCCTCTATGAGATATTATGGAAAATATGGAATGATACGTCACCCGTACACATATTATAATATATCCTAATTATATTATGTCAAGTAAATAAATATAATTGTTTAATATTTATTATTTAGATATATATCTAATAAATATCTATATTATCTTTTAACTGATTTCATCTTTATTCTTTCACTGGCATAACTCAACATTATTTTTGGCATTCTGTTAGAATAATTTTTTATAAAATCTAATAAAACTTCTTCATCTTTCTTACCAACTTCTCTTAAAACCCATCCACAAGCCTTATGAATCAGATGATGTTTGTGATTTAGAAAATATTCACAAAGTTCTAAAGTTAAATCAAATTTACCATTCCAAATTGGATACATAGTTGAAACTATAGATATTCTTTCTTCCCATAAGTTATTGGATCTAGATAGTTTAAATATTATGTCATAATTATCTAAATCAAAACAATATCTACCTATTATTTTATAACAACTTAAATCAACCAAATCCCAATTATTAATGTAACTGGTATTTTTTAAATATATTTTTACAATTTTATCTCTTAAGTTTATATTTTTTCCAAATAAATTTGTTAAATATATTAAAGCTAATAATCTAAATTCATGTATTTCATTGTGTAAAAGTAGGTTTATATTATCAAAATTAATCCTATCTCTGTACTTTTTTTCTAAATTTCTTACCTGTGGGACCGAAAAACCAATAAACTTGTCACCTTCACCATATTCCCCTATTCCTGTTTCAAAAAATTTCCTATGGTGCTCTGCTAGGTTGCTATTTGGCTGTATCTCCGTATCATTGAGAATATCTGTTAAAATGTTATTTTCGCTCATAATTTATGCTTTTTTATGATAAATATTTACTATCTGGAAAGCTATTCATTACCATCTACTTATAAGGATTATTATATCAAAAAATTTAAAAAATTAAATAGGCATAAACAGAATATGTTTGACTTTAACAAAATCATATACTAATCTCCCATAGGTTGTTCCACAATAGCTCAGCGGTAGAGCAACCGGCTGTTAACCGGTTGGTCGTAGGTTCGAATCCTACTTGTGGAGCCACTACATTATTTTAAGGTCTATAATACAGCAAAAACGAGCATTATATAGTAAGGTAAAGTTTCTCAGTATTCTATAAATCACATACCTGAGCATGTTCTCATTTTAAGAATATATATAGCAATTTATAGAATGGAGATTCATAGAAAATATACTACATTTTTATAATTTTTATATAATTATTTATCATTATTAATCTTTTTAACCTCTTCCATTATCTTGTTGTATTTCTGCATTTTCTTTTCAATTCTAGCCTGTAACTCAGCATTTTTCTGTTCTTTTGTTATTTCTTCTCCTTTAGTACCATCATCTTTATAAATACTTATAATAGTACCAGTATCATCTCCCTTATTTGATTCTACAATATATTTTATATTATCAACTTTAACAATACAATCAGCATCTTTAACTTCAAATATTTTAGTTCCATCTTGGTCAAGTATTGCTGTAGGATCACCTTTTTTATGGCCATCACCGTCTTCATCGGCAAATCCAACTTTATACTCATTTTTCCCAAGTACAATATTAGTATCTTCACCATCTAGTTCAACTTTTACCTCTTCTTGTGACTTATTTTTTAAAGTATCCAGCATCTTATTTATATCATCATCTGAAACAGTTCTGTTTTTAATAGCTTCTACCTTATCTTTCTCAAGTAACTCTTCTGCTAATTCTCTGTTATTATCAACAAAATTTTCTAATCCTTCCAGCTTATTATCTTTATTTAATAATGTGTTATCAATAGCTATAAATTTATCATCCCTTCCATAATCTTCAGATGTAACGTCTCTGTTAATACCATCTCCTTCTAATTCCTTATGTCCATTATCTTCAAAATCCT
>CAPZCD010000004.1:25784-33140 GCA_948744995.1 uncultured Rickettsiales bacterium
TTTCAATTACTGAATTTTCAGCACCATAACTCTTAGAGGTTATATCTCTGTTAATGTTTTTATTCTTCCTTAGATTTGGATCTGTCAAGTATTTCTTCATATTTTCTATTACATAATCATCTAATTCTTCTACATCTTCTATCTCATAACTACCATCATCCTTAGCTACCGTTTTTTTGAAACGGTCCGCATTTTCTTTACCAAATAAATTAGCAACTGTCTTCTTCTTAGTATTTTTTAGCATCTTTAATATATCATTCTTATTTCCAGATTTTATAGCCTCTTTTAGTAGATCTTCATTTGATTTTCCATAATCATCCGAAAATATATCATAATTCAGATCTTCCATACCCGGCTTCATATATTCATTAGCTTGATATTTTGTTAGGTAATCTCTTAAATTTTCAATTTTTTTACTATCAAGTTCATCAATTCTACTCATTATATCACTAACCATTTCTTTTCCGAAAATTTTCTCAGCTGTATATTTATCCATAGTTTTTAGTTGTTTTTTAAAACCTTTACCAGTAACTTTACTTAATAAAATATTGGTCTCACTCTTATTTTTACTATTCGACCATACACCTCTTATTCGCTCAAGTGTGTCTGACCATTCGCTACTTTTTTTCGCCCTATCTTTATAGATTTCCACATTATCAAGTAATCCTTGAACTTTATCACCAGCTATAGGTACTGCCGTAAAAGGCGCTAAAAGGTCCGCAGCTTTAGCCAAACTTTGTTTAGCTCCTTCCTTATCTCCCGATAAAGCTTGAACCCCAGCTTTAAGCGGCATAGTTAGTTTTTTGCCCAAATCGAGTACATTTCTAGTTACGCCTTTCTCTAAATCAAAAACCTTTTTTGTTCCTTTTAGTAAATCAGATTCATTTTGTATTGCTGCCAACCCCATATTTTTACCAAACTCCTTAAATTGATTATCGATGCTAAACTCACCAGAAGCAGCTGCGGCCATAGCATTTTTTCCTCCGCTGTTTGCGGTAGCACCATCTATAGTTAAAATAGAATTTATTATGTTCATAACTTCTCTCAGCAGTGTATCAAACATAAAAATAAGAGCTGCAGTTATAAGTATATTTATTACATAATGGATAAAATAATTATCCGGTAAACCTTCTATAGACACCGCCAAAAAATTATTTAGTATCTTTTTTATTAGTTCAAAAAACCAATTACCTCTTATAAAATCATTAAAACTGGAAACTCCGATTTTATCATCAACATCAGGGAATAATTTGTCTCCCAATCCTTTAAAACAAACCTTATAGTTCAGTAGCTGCTTTATAAAGTTATTTATAATCGACGTACAGAAATAAAATGCCGTAAAAAAGCCTATCAGTTCAAGACTTTTTGATAGAATAAATTTCACCCAATTCTGAAAAATATAGCTAGTTTCTTTGAAAAGAACAAACAGAATAAACAGTGGTGCCAAAGGTAAAGCTAGAGTAAATTGCAAAAGAACGAATATAAATGGTACTATTGATTGTACTAATTTATACACATAAAATAGTAATACCAGAAAAGTTCCAATGGATATAATTAGACCAGCTCCAAAAGTCTGTGTAAAGTTGAAAGCAAATCCCAATACTTTTGAAAGTATTACTTTGTTTGTAAAAAAGTTCAATATTTCATCAACTATCGCAAAATTCCTTGATAAAGATTTTATTTCATTGGCATATTTTAGACCACCAGTTAACGCTATAGCATTATCATTAAAATTATTAGAGAAGACGCCAGCAATCATATCTATAATACCTATAGTACCATCTATAACAGAGCTAAGTATTAGCTCACTAAAAAATGAAAATGCTGCAGGTGTTAGGAAAATAGCAACTACAACAAACTTAACAAGAGTAATCATTAGATCTTTATTATTTACAACACTCTTATCATTTCTATCTTTCTTAAAACCAAATATAACTCTATAGCCATAGTATACCACATAAAGCATAAGTACAGCCTTAGCGAAAAGAGCAAAACTACTACTCAAAACATTATTAAATATTCGGGCCACCATTCCATCGCTTCTTTTTCCCTCTTTGTTCGGAGTTCCTAACAGATAAAATTCAACTTCTTTAATTTTTTGCTCTATAAGATCGGCATCGTCAAACTCAATTCCGGAAATTATTTCTATTCTATAAAAACCACTGTTATTCTCATAAAATTTATCCAATATCAACATTTTTATCATTTCGCCATATTCATATTTAATGTTTTGTACATTCTGCATATTCTTGTATAGAGTTTTTGGTCCATATTGGAAATAGGATCTGTAGCTTCTACTTTCCTCACCATCCATACTTTTCGAAATTTGATAACAGGCTTGCATGAATTTAGTTATGGAGTTAGAAACTATGAAGCCATAACTTATATTTTTACGAAATTCATTAATTTCAACGTTATTATCCCGATGTTCCCTTAATCTCTCCTCTAATTTCTTTTCATGTACTCCTATATTATAAATTATCTGATTTTCAGTTTCTACCAATATATCCTTATCATATTCTGATTCTTCAGATTTCCATTTTGAATTACTATAATTTTGCATATAACCATCAGGGTCTGAATAGTAGCTTACAGAAAAATAATTCGTTATAAAATCGGACATTTTATAATTTTTGCTATTTCCTTCTCCATATTTTGTTATGACATAATTTCTGTTTAAGCTATCACCTTTTAAAGCTTTTCCATTAAACCAATGGGCTTTATTGCATATTAGTTTGTCAGCTTTTAGATGGTGATAAGCAGTTGGTTCAGTCCTGCCATTCAAGCCAAATGAAGCCATATATAATCCAACACCACCAGCAAGCCAACACTCCTTTTGTCTTTCTGGTGGTTCTTCAATACCTTCTATAATTGTCATATTATTTTTTGGATCTTTAGTTGGCGTTTTTATGCCAGCGTAATAATTTCTAATGTAATAAAACTCATTCTCTTCTTCTTTATTACTAAATCTAAGAGATTGTCCGCCAATATTGGATATAGTATATTTTTCCACAGCACAGATAAAATTACTATCGGGCTTATAGGTATTAAAATGTGATTGGCTCAAATCACCAAACCACGGTATCCACTCACCTGTTATGTTTATGATTATAGGATCACCATTTAGAGTCATATTAAGATCTGTTGGAACAACCTTTTGGGTAAATTCATTATGTTTATAGTCATTTTTTAATGTATATTGGTTCTCATCTGAAGGCTTTGCATTAATAGCATTCGTTTTACCGCCAAATTCATCTGCTTCTATACAAGTTCCTTTCAAAAGTTTACAATAGGAAGCATTCATTACAATTATAAGTATGATGTATACAACTAAAATAATTACACCAGCAATAATAACTTTCTTGGCAACTTTAGCAATTGATTTACCAGCTTGTACAGCAACAATCCTTATTGTATTTCCTAACTTTTTAGAAGAATCTTTTAAAAAATTTAATCTATAACCCACAGCCAACCTTTATTAATTTTGAATATGGTACCCATGGCCGGACTTGAACCGGCAAGGACCGAAGTCCCACAGATTTTAAGTCTGTTATGTCTACCATTCCATCACATGGGCTAAAACAACATAAAATTCATAATAATAGAATAATAAATAAAAAACAATCGTTAGGAAAATTAAATTTTTTTGAGATTTCTACCTAAACAGTTTTATTTTAAATCTTTATGCGCACAAAAACACATAATTATCATAAAAACTATATCATAATGTTGGTAATGTTATCATCAACGTATAATAACATTGATAATTCTGTCCATAAAAGGTTTAAAAATAAACTGTTTAAATGGTAATCCTAGAAAATTCCACAAAAAAACCTATTGAAATAATTTAAAAATTTAGTATAATCATCCTAGAAAAACTTCTATCCTATTTAGGATAGTTTTATTATAGATAATATTATAAAGGTAATTCTATGAAAAATAAGAATAAATTACATTCTAGTGTAACAATATTAGCATTAACTGTAGCTAGTATATTTGGAGAGTTGTATAGTGTTGATATTAATGCCGCTCCTACTCCTACTCCAACTCCAACTCCACGCCCAAATTATAAAAGAACTAAGTTTACTTCTGAAGAAGACGAAAAGTTAAGAGAACTTGTTGAAGTACAAAGAATATCTGATTGGGGGTTAATTGCTAATAATATGCCAGAAAGAAGCCCGAGACAATGTAGAGAAAGATATTTAAATTATCTTTCACCTAATGCCAATGTAGCTCTTTGGACAGTAGAGGAAGATATATTATTATTAGAAAAACGAATAGAATTTGGACCCAAATGGCCTTCAATAGCTAAGTATTTTCAAAGGAGAAATGAAATAGAATTAAAAAATAGGTATTTATCTATCAAAAATAAGCTAATCCAAAATGGAAAAACAATCCCTTCATCAATATTAGAAAATTTAGAACAAGCTAATAATCAGCAACAAATATCAGATAATTCATCGTTAAATTACAGGACACCACGAGAATTGGTTGTTTACTGTTTAGATTCAATTTCACAAACTGAATATAAAAATCAATCGTCACAAGAAATAGAAGATGAAGCTCCCATACAGATACCACAACAAGCATCAATTAATTCACCATTAGCTTTTAGACCACCAATGGTAGCACCAGATATTGATCTATCTAATACAAACCCACAAACGGAACATGAAGATAATTTACCAAAAAAGCAAAAAAGAAGAAAAAATAAGGCTTCAACTTCTAATCTACCACCATTGCCAATCATTAATTTGCAACAAGCATCAATACCAGCGCCTCGAATAAATGTTAATACACCACAAGAACAGAGGACACTACAAAATTTTAATGCAGTAATAGAAATTGATTTGACTCCACAAATAATGGAAGATAATGAAATTCCAACTTTTCATTTGTTACCAACAACGCCAGATTTGATTCCACAAATTGAGAATAGAAACCAATTATCACATACAAGAAGAGAAGAAATAGAAGATCAAACTTTAACTTTTGATCCAATATTAACAATGCCAACAATTAATAGACAAGAAAGACCAAATCTATTACCAACTTTTCATTTGCTAGAGGAACCTGATTTTTATTCTTCTAACATGGGCCCACAAATGAGAAATGAAAATCAATTTCCGGAAAGAGAAAGTGGAGTTCCATCTTTTTATGGACTATCGATACCGCCATTACAGCAACATAGATTATTTGACGACTCATTGTTAGCTAATACAAATGATCAAGAAGAAGCTCTTATTATGGGATCCCATAATAGTATTTCTTCAAGACCACAAAGACTATTAGATTTTGATGATCTATTGGCACCATCAAATTTTCAACCACAACACAGATTGTTTGATATGTCATTAGATATTGATCCATCATCAACTAATGCAGAAAATCAAGATGAAGATTCTTCCGGAAGAAGATTTCCTAGTCTTTTCGATAATAGTAATTCTTTTAGACCCAAGAAATTTCGTGATTTTGATGATTTTCTTTAATAATCCATATAGAAATATATAAAAAAGATATAAGGAAGTTATTTTTAATATTTATAAATAACTTCCTTGTTAAGAGAATATCAATTAATTATTAACCTATATTTTTATTTAAACTTTATAAGTAATGGCTATAAATTTATTTTCCACCTTAATCTGTAAAATACATGGTATTCTTAAAGTAAAATAACAAACCAATATTCACACTCTGATAACTTTAATTCATACTCAAAATATTCTTTTTTTCTTCATCAGTCAAAAATGAACTATTATTAACTATATTCCAAAAATTTTCTTTTCTTACCGACAGAGGAGAAATTTCATTTTTATTATAAATAATTTCAAAATTACCCTCAAACATAGGCATTAACCAGTTATTTAGATTATCCAGAACATTATCTATAGCAGGCAAAATTGTTTGTTCCCACAAGAACAACCTAGCTTCAGCCATATTATTGTAGGTGTTATCGCCCGGTATACCAATCAATTGTGATGGAACTCCAAAAGATAGAGCTATATCTCGAGCAGTGCTATGCTTCATTTCCAAAAAATCCATCTCTTTTGGACTTAAACTTATTTCTTTCCAATCCAATCCACCTTCAAGTAAAAGCGGTTTTCCAGCATTAACACTACCGGAAAATTCTTCATTCAGCTGTTCCTTAAGCCTTTCAAACTGATTATCAGTTAAAAAGCCGTTATTATCGGCATCATTCTTAACTATCAGAGCACCACAAGGTTTTGCTCCATTCTGCAAAATAGCCTGATTCCATTTTGATGCCTCGTTGTGTTGATCTATAGAATATGCAGCCGGTTCAACCTGTGATAATCCATACCAATCATTCGTCGGGTGAAAATTCTTTATATGCAAAATTTCAGATTTTCCATTTATTTGATTGATCTTGAATATAGTCTCGCTATTATTGACTCTGTATTTATAACCAACAGGCATACTATTATTACCAACCAGAACTGTAACCCTATCAGGTCTCAAGATATATAATTCCTGTGGATTGGCATATTTAGAATTTCTAGTAAATATAGCTTCTATAAATACGTTACCGGAAATGAGCTTGTGAGCGTATATCGTTTCAAAAAAATCCGTTTGACCAAGAAGAGGATTTGGCCTTTTTAATAGGTTCATTATGCTATGATTATCAACAATTTCCCCATTATCTTTGTTTCTTACGTGAATTTTTACTGAAGAAGCGCTTTTGGTTATAATGCTTATACATCTGTTAGCTATGACATTTTTGACGTATGATTCTTCGGCAAGACGGACGTAGTTTCTGTCAGTCCAAACGGCTTTGCCTATGTCCTGATAGTAGGATCTTGCCGAGGGTAATTTATTATTACTTTTTTCTTCTTTTTTCTTGGAAAAAATGCTAAACATATTGCTAAACAAACTATTATTTTTATGAAAGATACTATATTCTATCTGTTATGGTAGTATAAAAAAGTTTGGGGTAAAAAACTTTGAGAGAATAGGGGGCTATGGTATAAAGGAGTTGAATAAATTTTGATAAATAGTGATATTTGTAGAAATATAAAATTTAATCAACAAATATCAATTTGTACTAATTTTTATATATATTGTTTTTGCAATTAAAGTTAAAGCTATAGTTTAGAAAGCTATAATGACATACTACGCTTTATAAGTTCTTTTAGACTTCTGTATAAAACAAATGATAATTATCCATAAATTTATAATATATAGTGTTAATAGTGCTATTATTGACTATAATATGTCAAATATATCGATAGTTTTACATAAAAAGTCTAAAAACGAATTAATGGATGTAACACTGCTATATCCTAGGGACATCTCTCTATTTCTTGATTACCTCAATTGATCCCATAATCACCATAATAG
>CAPZCD010000005.1 GCA_948744995.1 uncultured Rickettsiales bacterium
TATTGACCTATCAGCTAAAAATAAGGATGAAGTTGGGATGAAAAGCGAGGTTGGGGTTATATATATTATATAATATATTATTTATATATAATTAGAATATATATTTTTTGGAGAAATTAAAAGTAAGCTGTTTAAGGTGGGGTGCCGATAAGGTAGAAGTTGAAATGACTCCCTATGATTTGACAAAAGGTAGGATTGCTAGGAGGGAGTGAGGGGAGAAGCTCTGGTACAAGAATTATAAGATTGTTTTTTTACTAGTTTTCTTTCCTAGAAAATTTTCATAAAAAATGAAAGTTATAAAAAAGACAAAAACTTTTAATATTTTAATAAGAAGGTGAGTATATTGAGATACGTCTCCATTATTAAAATATATATTGTTTGTAGTAGTTTACAGTAATGTTCGGAATTTTGGGAAAAATTCACTGGAACATTATTTTTAAGAAGAAAAACTACTCGTTACAATTTAACTAAAAACCTACTCCTCCTCACAAAAATTATGTATATTCTATAACTAATTTTATTAGCAAACTAACTTTTGCAACAACATAAGACAATAGAACTATACAGCAAGTTACTATATAGAGACCATTTTTATTATTTTCTTTTAAGAAGTTTTCCTATAGTTAACCAAAATTGCTATTGTCAAAAAAATTGGCATATAAATGCTATATCTTCAGCTCTAGAAGAAGTTATGTTAGGAAACATTAAAAGACTGATAATAAATATACCTCCTAGATATCTAAAATCTTTTTGTGCCTCTGTTTCTTTTCCGGCATGGATTTTAGGTAAATATCCTCACAAAAGAATTATAGTTGCATCCTATTCGGAGAAATTGGCGATAAAACACTCTACCGATTGTAGGCTAATAATGCAAAGTGATTGGTTTAGAGGCCTGTTTCCCAATTGTATTTTAAGTAAAAATCAAAATGAAAAGTATAAATTTTCTACAACTATGAACGGTTACAGATTTGCTACATCAGTTGGTGGAACCTTGACGGGTGAAGGTGGGGATATACTGATTATAGATGACCCACATAATCCTCAAGAGATATTAAGTGATAAATATAGGGAAAATACGTTAAATTGGTATGGTAACACCTTCAGCAGTAGACTTAATGATAAGAAAAATGGCGCTATTATAGTGGTTATGCAGCGTCTGCATCCAAATGATTTAACCGGATATCTATTGGAGAAAAGTAATAATGATTGGTCTTATCTTAATTTACCGGTTTATTTTGAAGAAGATACTATCATTAATGTTGGTAAATTTGAGAAAAATATTCCATCTGATACATATATTTTTCCGGATAGAGAAGGAAAAGTTGAAGTTGAAAGGATAAAAAGAGATATGGGCAGTTATTTTTTTAATGCTCAATACCTTCAGAAACCAATGCTAAATTCAAATAGTATGATTAAAAAGGAATGGATTCATAAATATTCTGATGATTATGAATATACTAATATTTATCTCAGCTTTGATACCGCTATAAAAGCTGGGGTAAATAATGATCCAACTGTTTGCTCCGTTTGGGGTGAGTATGGTAATAGATATTACCTATTGGATATTTTTAGAAAATGGTTGGAATATCCGGAATTAAAAAGTGAATCTATAAAACTTATTGAAAAATGGAAACCAAATGCGGTTCTTATTGAAGACAAAGCCAGCGGGCAATCACTAATACAGGATTTAAAAAGGGAAACTAGTGCTAATATTATAGCGATAAAGGCCATTAAAGATAAGGTAACGAGGTTCGCCTCTATAACTCCTATGTTTGAAAGTTCTAGAATTTTTCTGAAACAAAATGATGTTTGGTTGTTTGACTATGAATATGAACTTTTTTCGTTTCCAAATACTCAACATGATGATCAGGTTGATTCTACAAGTCAATTTTTGAATTGGATTAGCAGTAGAAAAAATAGAAGTGATAGTGCTAGGGTTTTAAGGTTGTAAATGTTTTAGCCAGGTTTAGGTTTCAATACTCTACATTATTCTTCTCCAAAAATTTTTCAGTTTCAGCTTTCAAAAACTCAACCTTAACCTTAGTTGTACCCTGCTCCCTAAAACCCAAAACCTCTGCCACCTTTTTTGAAACATCAATAAGTCTATCATTTACAAAAGGCCCCCGATCATTAATAAGCAATTTTGCACTTTTACCATTTTCCAAATTAGTAACTCTTACCACCGATGGAAGCGGCAGAGTTTTATGAGCTGCAGTCATAGCATTCATATCAAAAACATCGCCATTAGCAGTCTTTCTATTATGAAAATCATCTCCATACCAAGATGCTACACCTACTTCCTTATAACTTGTCACCTTTTCGGGAGTATATTTTTTACCATTTATTTCATATGGTGAGCCAATTTTATACTTACCTTTATATTTTTTTTTATCATAAGAGACATAAGCTTCATCGGAATAACCAAAATTACTATTTGTCCTCCTATAGATATTCCTTTTATCAACGGTAGCCGTACAGGAAGTTAAAAATAGTAATATAACGGAAGAAATGTAACTGGTACTAGCTCTAGAGGTTCTAGTAGACATATTTATTTAAGATATTTTATCATCTGCGAATCAGGATATTTATTTCTAAGCAAGCCATTATAAAATTTTATTCCAAAATCATAGCCTATATGTCTATACAAGGCATACATTGTGTATAGTGCTTGTGGTGTGTATTCATTGTCTGGATAATTGCCTAAAATTTCTCTCAAATGATTTATAGAGCCTATCAAATTGCCTTCTTTTATATATAATTTTACTATATTAAACTCTTTTTTTGCAATATTCTCCAGCAATATTTCCCTTTTTTTCTCTAAATCGCCAGAATATATACTGTTTGGAAATTTATCTAGAGTAATGCAAGTAGTTTTATATAAATCTTTAGCTAAATCCAGATCTTTTTTAGCTTTTTTAAATTTTTCGTATTTATTGAGTACTTCCAGATAGTATATGTAATCCAAATTTTCAAAGCTGGTCTTCTTTATGTAATCTACTATCAGTAGCGAATCATCATATTCACCGGCATAATAGTAGGAATAGGCGGCCATAATTATACTTCTACTGGAATACTCGGAAAATGGATTTTCTGCCTCCAGACGTTCAAAATCTTTAGCAGCTTCTTCCGGTCTATCTTTTTTAAGGTTATTCATCGCTCTTTCATATAGTTCATTTGGCGCTATAATTTCTACTTCTTTTTTTTTGCTAGCACAGGATGTCAACATAATACACAAAACAACACACAAAAATAAGGACTTTTTCATATAAAACTAACTTAAAATTGACTATATGGTAACATAATTGTATTTTCTTTTCAAGTTATAAACTTTCTGGAAAATAGCAAATTTTATGGAAGAGTTGATAAATAGTTTTTATTCGTATTTGGGTAAGGAAAAACTATATTCCGATAATACCATAGCTTCCTATAGAAACGATATAGATAGTTTTGTGTACTTTTTAGTAAATATTTTGCATAAAGACTTACAAGATTCTAAAAGTTTTGAGGAGTTGGAACATAAGGATATTCGATCCTGGCTAGGTTATAGAAGTATGAATGGTATTTCCGCTAGGAGCAATGCTAGAGCACTCTCATCGGTAAAAAGTCTATTTAAATTTCTAGAAATCAGATATAAATTAAAAAATGAGATTATACAAAAGATAAAAGGTCCTAAATTCAATAAAACTTTACCGAATATTGTTAGCCAGAATAATTTCAAAAAAATGTTGCAATGTGTAAATAGTTATGAAAAAGAAACCTGGTGTATAAAAAGGGATTTAGCCCTATTTATGCTAATTTATGCTTGTGGTTTAAGAATAAATGAAGCTTTAAATTTAAAACAGGATGATTTTATAGAAAAAAATAAGATAAAAATATTAGGAAAAGGTAAAAAGGAGAGGATTATACTGATACTGCCTATTGCTGTTGATCTAATTGAGGATTACGTTAAATCTTGTCCCTATTCAGATCCAAAAATAATTTTTTTTAGTAAGAGAGGTAAGAGGTATCAAGCTTCAGTTTTTGAGAAATTAGTCAAAAATATAAGAATATCGCTCAATCTGCCAACTAATATAACGCCTCATTCACTGAGACATTCGTTTGCAACTGAGCTGCTGGCTAATGGGGCTGATTTGAGGAGTATCCAGGAATTGTTGGGGCATAGTAGTTTGAGTACAACGCAGATCTATACCCATGTTAGTAATAGTAAGATTATGGAAGTGTATTTTAATTCGCATCCTTTAGAGAATTTGGATAGTGGTGGGGTGGATGATGGGGGTTTGGATGGAAGTGGTTGATTGGTGGGATAATGTTGAGTAATTTAAAGATAATTTAATCTTAAAGTTTGAAAATATTATATTTATTAAATAACAAATTCTATTAAACTTCAATAAAAAGTAAAAAACCAGTAAGAAGCAATATAATAAATAAATTCTCTTTCTATTGTCTTTGATTTAGATTATAATTAGAAAAAATAATAACTATTGCATATTAATAATAATTTACTTATCATTTTTGCAAAAAATACCATATAATTATGAGCGAAGAAGGAGAAAAATTATCTAAAGAATATAAGAAAAATATAAAAGAAGAAATTAAAAAATGTTTAAATCAAAGTTTGGATGAATATAAGAGTAATTTTGGACTGTTTTCAAGAGGAGCTCTCAGTGTTGCTATAGGAATTGCTAGTAAATATACTGGCAACATTATTGATAAAACAAGCAATTTTGTTTGTTCTTTAATTGATTATTGCAATAGTCATAAAATGGATCCTGAAAAACTTGTGCAAGTTAATAATTCTTTTAATGAATTAATTACTGAATCAAAAGATCTTTTAGATATGGCTGGTATTAGTTTATCTAGTTCTCTCGAATTTATGGGAACTGATTTTAATCCAGAAAAAAATGATAAGAGATTATTAAGCGTTATGTTTGAAAATTTCGCAAAAAAAACTAGTTCAATTCTGAAAGAAAAATTAGATAGAATAAGACTATCTAAAGACAAAGATAATTTTACTAAGTTAGCAAGTATTAAACCTCTACTATATGGTGTAACACAAATGCACGAATCGGAATTAAACAGAGATGGAAACGCGGAACTACTTAATATTATGCAAAGTATTGCTGATCCAATAAATGAAATGACACAACAAATACAAAACGATTTGAAGCGAGAAAAAGAAATAAAACAACAGGAAGAGCAAAATAAAAATGCTATTAAAACAACGGAAAAAACAATGCAGCAAGATGAACCAGAAAAAAATAATTCTGATACAATAACAAAATTAGAAGAAATAGTAAATAAAAAACATGAATTACCTGAATCTTTATTATCTGAATTTAAAATTTCGCAAGAACAAATAGAAATTTCTAAGGAAGTATTGGACACACTTAATAAAAAATTACTAGAACTTGGGAAACAAGAAGAGAAAATACTTAATGGATTTGACACTTCGCAGGAAAAACAAAAAGATGAAAAACTAAAAGAAATTAATGATGAAATAGAAGCATACAAGGTAGGTATTTCTGTCACTAATCAAGTATATACAGAACAATTTGAAAAATACCAAGAAAAAGAAATCGAATACACAGAATTAATAGAAAATCGTTTAAAAGAAATAGGAAATAAATTGAGTCAATCAGAACCTAAAATAGAACTCACAGATAGCGACCACACTTTAGTTAAAATAACAGAAAAATTGGTTACGAAAAATGCTGAGAAAACAAATGAATTAACGAAAGTCTTCACTGTTTTGAAAAACGAAATAACCGAATATGATTCAAAAGCAAAAAATGAAGAAAATTTAAATAGTAGGTTTGACGAACTTAAACATACTATAGAAGGAATCAAGAAAGCAAGAGAATCTAATCAAGAAGTAGCAGAGCTAAATACTAACTATCCTTCATCAAAAAAACTTGAAGAATTACAACAAGAAGCTGAAGGCCTTAGAGAAAAAACTACTTCAGATTTAACTTACATAAAAACAAATAAAGATTACATTGAACAAGCCAAAAAAGATTACCAAGAATTAACAGCACAAGCGTATCAGTATACATATGCGTTACAAATCATAGATGGTTTTTTTGCAGAAAAACAAGAAAAAATAAAGGAATTAGAAATAAAAAAACAAGAATTGAATGAAACACCTTGGTATAGACTCTTTAAAAAAAGAAGAATAAAAAAAGATATAAAAAATTTAGAGAATAAAGTTCAAATTAGTGAAAACTCCTACGATGAAGTTGTTAAAATAGGAGATAGTCTACAATCATCAATATTTGCAAAAGCTGATGAAATTAACAAAAGAGAACAACAAAGAATTGAAAATAATGAACTTTCGGCTGCAAAAACGAGAGTGGATAACCAAAAAGGCAAAGAAAATGAAGCACCTATGATTACGACACATTAACTAATTAGGTTTTTTGTGTTAAAAATAATCTCTGATATATAAGAATAATATAAAGTTTTTCTAAAACGTTATTAGAAGGTAATTTTACTTTTTCCGGATTATAAAATAAATAATAATCCAAATTCAAAAAATAATCTACTAATTTCATTCTTATTTTTCCAAACTACTACTATTATTCTTCAATTATATCGGTAGTAAAATTCTAATAAAATTATATTTTCTTTAATATTCAAAAAATTTTATTCTGATAATACTTTCGTACACTTTACGTTATTACTATGTAACAAATAATCTTTATACAAGCATATGGGGTATTATTGGAATAAAGACAGAATTGAGATAAATTTAATTTTCAACAACCAATTTAATCTTGTAAAATAGTTAATAGTTACTATTATTCCTTTAAATAAAGTTAAGCAAAAATAGGAAATGAACCCAAAATTTCTAACTATTCAACTGTTATCGATGCTATCGGACACAGATCTTCTATCGAAATTTATAATGGCGATTTTAGTTATATTTTCCATAGTGAGTTGGACACTAATTTTCGGAAAAATTTCCAAAATAATAGCAACAAATTCCAAAAATAGTAAATTTATCAAGGTATTTTGGTCCGGTGACAATGTGTACGATATATACCAAAAATATAAAGATAATGTTAATTGCCCTGCAGTATCTATATTTGCTGAAGTTATGAAGGATATTGATGGTATAGTCAGTGCAAAAGATGTGGTAAGTGTTGAATATGCTGCGGAAAAAGCCTATGATAAAATGACTGTCGCAATTTCAACAACCATGCAGAAAATAAGATCTGGTATGCAGTACATAAATGTAATCGCTACAACATCAACTTACTTCGGCCTGTTGGGAACGGTATGGGGCATATCCCAAAGCTTCAAAACAATTTCTATTATGAAGGAAGCTACTGTTGCAAATCTTGCTCCAGGTGTTAACGCCGCTCTTATAACAACGATTTTTGGCTTAGTTTCAGCTATACCTGCTCTTATTGCCTATCAATTAATTAGTTACAAATTAAATCTAATGGAAGAAAATCTGAATAATTTTTCATTAGAATTTCTTGGCGTTTTATCAAAAGAATTGGAAAAAGATGAAGACTAGAAGATATAGAATAAAAAATATTAATACCAATGGTGACATCAATTTAACTTCAATGATTGATATCCTATTCGTTTTATTGATAGCTTTCATGATACCAACTAACTTTATTTTTGGTGAATTAAAACTGAATTTGCCAAGTGCTACAGCTAAAATTATAACTCTGAAGAAGGACCCTATAAAAGTTTATATTCTTAAGGATGGTAGAATAAATGTTAATGATCATGAGAATGTAGATTATGAAAATATGGTAGCTGTAGTTGATGAACTATCACTAAAGGATAAATATATAAAAATATATGTTATGGCTGATAAAGATAGCAAGTATGGGCAGGTTTTAAACGTTGTAGGCAAACTCAACGAAAACAATTTTAAAAATGTTACTTTGATAACTGATATACATAATAGAATATGATAAAAAGCTTATTTTACTCATTAATTTTACATTTTTTTATGTTTTTATTCGTATTTTGTAACTATTTGATTAATAGAAGCTTTATAAAAAGTTCACTAAATATGGTAGAAACTGGAATTAGTTATGACTTTTTTGATACAAATAAAATAAAAACAACAGATAAAAGTTTATATGAACAATTGGATTTAGTGGCAAAATTAAACCTCTATAGTTTAGCGAAGAATTTCCGAGATTCAAACGGCTCAATAGCTAATATACCAATAGATTCTCTAAAGGATGTAATTGGTTTTAACTTTGATATGTCTAAAGTTAATTTAGCTAATCCGGTAGCCAATAGAGTTATAGATGCTTTTGAGAATGGATATTTTTCCGACCCAACCATAACCAGTAACGATGTCATATATTTAGGTCCAACCGATTATAAAATATTACTAGCATCAAATTCTAACAATATTCCTACAAATATCGCAAAAAATGGTGAATATGTTATTGATAGTGATATAAAAAAACCTAAAAATCGCGAAAATAAAACCTTTGAAGTGGATGTAGATAGGATCTTTACCGAGAAAGATATAAAACTTCTTAAGGAAAAATGGGATGAAAGGTATGATAATGAGGTTTTATCCAGAAGGGAAAAAATTTCTATACAGAACCAATTTGCAATATGTTATAAAAATGCAATTTCAAAAACTAAAAAACAAAGTAAATTCAATGTGGTTGTGGTACTAAATATTAATAGAAATTGCTTTATAGATACTAGTAATATTAAAATTGAACCTGTAGCTTCCAGAGATAATTATACTGATACTGAATATGAAGATACAATTAATAATGTGAGATTAGCTGTAGATTATTGTAATCCGATAAGAAATTTACCTTTGGGAAAATATAATTCTTGGAAGAGGATAAAATTTGAGTTTAGCGGTGAGTAGATGTAAGTACGTGAATGATAGAATCTTCTATATGGATTTTCTACAAATAAATTTTATTAAATAGTAGATAACTCCAATGTAAGCATACAAGGTGTTTTGTTTAATCTAAACACAAAATTTGGTTTATATATAATTTATATAAATTTATTAGTAATGACTATAATTTATTTTTTACCTAAATTCAAAAAGTATGGAATATTCTTAAAATTAAGATAGTAAAATAACCTAAAAAATACAAAAATTTTATTTGTTTTTTTATAATTTTTTGATATAATACATAATATATTTTTGGATAACGGATGATTCTTGCACCATAGCAAAATAGTTATAGTTAAGATAGATGGTAGTTTTATGAATAATTTTTATATTTAATGGTAGAATATTAACGGTAAAAATAATGAATAAGGGCAGTTATTATAATTATATAATTAAGAGGTTTTTATCTATTTTTGTGTTATTTTTTACAAAATCACAAACCGTATTAGCTGATGCTAATAGAGAGTTATATTATGACGAAAATATAGTTATAGACAATAATTTCATAAACAACAATAGAATTAAGATAAATCTACTAGAGCCTTGCATTGTTGCTTCCGCTAATGGTAATGAAGCTAATGTTAAAACCCAAAAAAAATATACACCTGTTGTAAAAAAAGAACAGGCTTTTGTTCTTGATAATATATATAAAAAAATATCATCGAATCTAAAGATTACTAAACTTTATGATATCGGTATTGATAAAAACTCCTGCAGGGACATTAGTAACTACATAGCTAATAATGAAAAATATAATATATCAAACTATATATTATCCGATCAGTTGAGTAATTTTGATTTTATAGTTACCATGCTGGTCTTTGATGTTGGTGATGAGAAGATGAAACTACAGGTTATGATTTGGGATATTTTGGAGGAAAAATTTGTTGATGGACATTATTATATTTTAGATTACGGTAAAAATAATAACTCCTACAGGGTTGCCAACCTTATTTCCGATTTCATTTTTACCAACACAACCAATGAAGGCTGTGGAATTTTTGATAGTAAAATAGCATACGTTGCAGAAGTTGGTGGTGTTATGAATAGGAAAAAGCAAATATCCATAATTAATTTTGATGGAACCAACAATGTAAAAGTAACTAGTAGCAAAAATTTAAAGTTAACTCCTGTATTTTCTCGGTATAAGAATGATGAAATATTCTATTTGGAATATTTAAAAGAAGGTCCTTTTGTTATTAAACATAACCTAACTACTAATAGCTTAACAAAAATCTCAAGCGGACAGATTATGACTACGTCAGCCAGCGTTAACCCAAACAAAAAAAATAACCAGATTGTTATAGCAGGAACAAATAGCAATGCCGACACAAATTTATATCTTTTTGATTTTAAAAAAATGGTTAATAAAAAGCTAACGGATTCCAATAGTATCAATACTGCGGCTAGCTTTAGCTCGGACGGGAAGGAGATAGTATACGTTTCCGATAGAAGTGGTGTAAGAAAGTTATATGTTAAAAATCTTGAAGATAATACCGAAAAGCTAATATCAAAAGGACAAGGAATATATGATAAACCTTCTTGGTCTCCTGATGGAAAACTTATATCTTTTGTAAAAATAGCCAATGGGCAGTTCTATCTGGGTCTTATGACACCGTATGGTGATAGCGAAAGATATATTATGTCAGATTATTTAATAGAAGGTGTTAAGTGGTCGCCAAATTCCAGATATTTGATTTATACAAAGCAAAAAGATGCATTTGGTAAGAAAAGTATACCAAAAATCTACATAATAGATATCTTAACCGGTGATGAATATCAGATAAAAACACCAGAAAATGAGGGAGCCAGCGATCCTGATTGGATTATGAATTTTTAGCTATGCCAAAAAAACCTATTTCTATCTACATCCACTATCCATTTTGCATTTCAAAATGCCCCTATTGCGACTTCAATTCATATGTAAATTTGAACTTTGACGAAGCAGATTTGCTAAAAGGTTATATAACCGAAATAAATTATTATCACAATCTTTTAAAAAATAGATGTATAAATACTATATTTTTTGGTGGTGGTACGCCATCTTTAGCTAGTAGTATTTTTATTGAGAGAATATTGATTGAACTGGAAAAGCTTTTTGGATTTGATAAAACTATTGAAATATCACTGGAAGCTAATCCTTCAAGTATAGAAATGGCTAAATTTCGTGATTTTTCAAGAATAGGTATAAATCGTCTCTCCATAGGAATTCAATCACTTAACGATGATAAACTTAAATTTTTTGGGAGAACACATGACCGAAAAGAAGCTGTAGCTGCTGTTGGTATCGCACAGAAATATTTTGATAATTATTCAATTGATCTCATATATGCTTATGAAAAACAGAATATTAGCGAATGGTTAAAGGAACTAGAAGAGGCTAAAAATCTTTCACCAAATCATATTTCTCTTTATCAACTTACTATTGAAAATGGTACAAAATTCTACTCCAGTGGAGTAAAACCAGCTGATGATGATCTGGCAGCAAAACTTTATAAATTGACTAATAACTTTCTAGAAAAAAATGGAATCATTAGATATGAAGTTTCAAATTATGCTAAAAATGGATATGAATGTAAACATAATATAAACTACTGGAAAAATGGGGAATGGGTTGGCATTGGAGCTGGTGCACATGGTAGAATATGTTTTGATAACTCTTTTGAAGATAATTATAAAAAAAGGACGGCTATAGAAAATATAAAAAATCCAAAAATTTGGTTGGAAAATGTTATAAAAAATGGAAATGGAATAAAGGAAAAAAGCATTTTATCCAGAGAAGAATTTATTGAAGAAGTGATAATTATGGGCTTACGTCTTGTGGATGGAATTTCTTTGACAGATGTGGATAAATATGTAAAAATATCCAAAATAACTGATATTTTTAATAAAAATTATGAAGAGCTCGAGAAGCTAAAATTTATTGAGATTTCTAATAATAGGATTAAAGTTAATGGTAATAAATTTTACCTATTGGATTCTATAGTAGAGAGACTGTTATGAAAATTAGTAAGTTGTTGAATAAAAATATTTTAATTTGGGGCTATGGTATTGAGGGAAGATCTGTAGTTGAATTACTTTTAAAAAACCACGTAAAAAACAGGATTTTTGTAGCTACAAAGGAAAAATTAAATGAAAAATTAGAGAATGTGGAATTTATAGCCGAATCAGAAATTGGAAAATATGATTTTGATGTAGCTATAAAGTCGCCGGGCGTATCGTCTTACAGAAAACAAGTTCAAATCTTGTCTGAAAAAGGTACGGTCATAACCTCATCGTTGAATATAATGTTAGCCGAAATTATTGATCATAAGAATATAAAAACTATCGGAATTACCGGTACAAAAGGCAAAAGTACTACCGCTTCTATCTGTAATCATATGCTAAATTCACTTGGTAAAAAATCTATTTTAGTCGGTAATGTTGGTATACCTTTTTTAAAGGTTTTAGATAACCCTGGCGAATATGAATATATCGTTATGGAACTTTCAAGCTGTCAACTAAACAATCTGATGTATGAAGTTGATTACGGTATTGTACTAAATCTATATCCAGAACATATAGACTGGCATCTAACTCATGATAACTATTATAAAGATAAGCTAAATATAGCTAAATATAGCAAAAAATGTTTTCTAAACGCCAAGGACGCAGTAACAAATGAATATCTGAATGTTAGCAGTTATAGTACTTTCAACAGCTCGAATGGTTTTTATCTGAAAGATGGTCATATTTTTCACACAAAAGATAAAATTTTTGATATTAATTCATTAGATAATATAAAGGGCGAACATATTTTCGAGAATATATGTTCGGTGTTATCCATATTAAATAGTGAAAAATTAGATGTAAATTTAGCGTTAAAATCTTTGGCTAGTTTTAAAACTTTAGATCACAGATTAGAGGTATTTTTTGACAATAGAAAAACAAATACAAAATTTGTTGACGATAGTATATCAACCATACCAGAAGCTACCATTAGGGCTATAGAAACATTCAAAAATGATAATATAATTCTGATTTTGGGTGGTTTTGATAGAAAACAGGACTATAGTGAACTGACAGAATATATAAATAGTAATGATAAGATACAAAAAGTTTTTCTGTTGGGGCAAACTGGTGACAGGTTATGCCATAAGCTGAAAAATTCGGAAAAATTTGATACTCTAGACAACCTGGTAAAATCTGTAAAAAGTTTGGATTTAACTAATAAGACTGTTTTGCTGTCGCCGGCTGCGGCTAGTTTTGATATGTTTAAAAACTTTGCTGATCGTGGTGATTGTTTTAAGAAGCTGATGGTAGGGAAATAGAAAAATCATAAGAAGCAAGTACTACAATTAGTCCAAACTACTAAAATTAGTTAAAAATAACCAATAGACTTTATTACCTTAACCAAAAGTTTAGAACCAAACCATTCAGTATAATACCTAGCCATTCATCTTTTCCTTAGACAGTAACTCTTTTGCCTTCTGACTTAATTCTATATTCAATTCTCTTAATTGTATTTTATCAACAGTAGATGGACTACCCATCATAAGATCCATACCCTTTCCATTAGGTGCAAAAGCTACAACCTCCCTCAAGTTTGGTTCGTCCAATAATAGCATAATCAACCTATCTACACCAAAACCACAACCACCATGAGGAGGCGCTCCATATCTGAAAGCATTTATCATACCACCAAATTTTTCATCCACCACCGAATTTGGATAACCTACCAACTCAAAGGATTTATACATAATTTCCGGTTTATGATTTCTTATGGCACCACTACACATTTCAAACCCGTTGCAAACACAGTCAAATTGGTTGCAGGTAATACTTAACAAATCATCAGTTTCAAAAGCTTTCATACCGCCTTTAGGCATAGAAAATGGATTATGATAAAAATCAAGTTTTCCACTTTCTTCGTTAATTTCATATAACGGAAAATCAACAATCCAGCAAAATTTGTACTCTTCTTTGTTAATTAGATCTAATTCTTCTGCTAATCTGGTTCTAACTTTTCCAGCAAGTTTCTCCGCTTCTTTCTTTATAGCACAGCAGAAAAATACTGCATCACCATTTTGTAAACCTACAACTTCTTTTAGCTTATTTAATTTTTCTTCGTCTAAAAACTTTACTAAAGGCCCCTTTGCGTTACCTCCCTTATCAAAAGTAATGTATCCAAGTCCACTTGCTCCTTCTTCCACAGCAAAAGCTCCCATTTTGTCAAAGAAACTTCTAGGCTTATCTATTACATTTGGAGCTGGTATAGCTCTAACTATTGCACCATCCTCTATAGCCTTTACAAATAGAGTAAAATTGGAATTTCTAAAAATATCCGTGGTATCCACTATTATTAAAGGATTTCTTAAATCCGGTTTATCACTACCATATTTTAACATAGCTTCTTCAAACGGAATTCTTGGAAATGGAATTTCCGTTATTTTTCTACTTGAAAAGTGCTTATACAGATTGTATAAAACCGGTTCCATAACATTAAATATATCTTCCTGTTCTACAAAGCTCATTTCCACATCTAAATGATAGAATTCAAGTAGTCGGTCTGCTCTAGTTCCTTCATCTCTAAAGCATGGTGCTATTTGAAAATATTTATCAAACCCACTAACCATAAGTAGTTGCTTAAACTGTTGAGGTGATTGAGGTAAAGCATAAAACTTTCCCGGATGTACCCTGCTAGGTACCAGAAAATCCCTTGCTCCTTCTGGAGATGAAACCGTTAGAATTGGTGTCTGAAATTCACGAAAATCCTGTTCCCACATTTGTTGACGTAGAAATTTTATCACGTCACTCCGTAAATGTATGTTTCTATGCATTTTTTTGGTTCTTAAATCAAGGTATCTATATTTATTTCTTAAGTCTTCAGGATAATTTTGAGTTTCATCTGCAACTTGAAATGGTATTTGGTCCGCTATACTTTCTATTGATATACCTTCAACTGTAACCTCTATCTCACCAGTGTCTAAGTCTGGATTAATAACTTCTTGCGCCCTGGCTATAACAGTTCCTTCTATAAAAATTACACTTTCATCCTTGAGGTTAGAAGCTGTTTCCATCAAGTCAGTATTTTTTTCACTATCTATAACACATTGGGTTATACCATAATTGTCTCTTAAATCTATGAATATTAAATTTCCGTGATCGCGTATTGAATGTACCCAACCACCCAATTTTACCTTCTGTCCAATAAAATTTTTGTTTAATTCGTTGCAGGTATGAGTTCTTAACATAATTAACCTTAATGAATAGTATTTAAATCTAAGCTAACTTATTTTAGACGCTAATTATTAAAAATAAATATGTTGGGATTAGTGACAGATTTGACAAATATTTGAACAAATATTTGATAATATCATGAAAAAGTAGGAAATTTATGGCAAATATAGGGTTTGTGATTAGGTGGAATACAGCGGATCAGGTTTTTAGAGTTGGAGGAAGTCTAATGCATAGATATTCAAAAGTCCAACCAGATAAAAAGTGATTTTTATGAGTAAATAGTTCCTTTATAAATATATGGTATATTTTTAGAATGGGACTAAATATAATGTTTCATGCTTGACATATATTACTAGATAAATATCTTATTTATTAGATATAATATTAATTATTATTAATAGGATTTATTATGGTTAATTTGATGAAAAAAAATAAAAACAAATGCAATATTACTATTTTAGCATATGTTTTCTTAATTTTTAACTTTATAAATATAAAAATAGATTCATTGGGATTAGCAACGGCTAATGCTAGTCCGAAAAAAAACTAAGAAAGAAAGAATGGAAGGTAGTAAATATAAAAAAATGGAAGAAACTAGAGAAAGAAATAATGAATTATTTAGACAATATATGGAATCAGAAGAAGATAGAGAGAAGAGAGAACTTGAAAAAAAAGCAAAAACTAGAAGAAAAACTGAAGATGATACTACCGAAACACAACAAACAACAATACAATCAATTGCTATAAGACCTGTAAGAAGCGCTCCCAGTTGGGGTGATGTAAGGAGTTCTTTAGAAAAGTTGGAAGGAAGTAAATAGTCATTATAACTCCTATTATTTTAGATAATAGTGACAAAATAAATAGCCTCGATACGTAACAAACATACAAGATTATTTAGTTTAATCTAAGCACAAAATTTGTATTTAGATATATTTATTTATAAACGTTTCCATATTAATTTTTTCATATATCATTATCATTAGTAGCAGTATTATAGCATAAATTTATTAGATATTCAATATTATAATTATAGTAAAAAGTATATAAGAACGGCCCAAAGTGAGGGATTTTATAATAAAAGAAAGTGGGGGACAGTCCCCTAAAATTCCACTGCATCTTGACACACAAAAAACTTACAAGTAAAATTACTCAATAAAGTTTATAAAAGCAAAATTATATGATAGCAGAGTATATGGCAAAATATGTAAAAAACGACATTGCTTACGATCTAATAATGGGAGTAATATATTTTTTAATTTCATATTTAGCGACAAAATGTGTGAACTTCATACTAAACAGACTAAGTGGAAAATTTTCTAAGAGGAATGGTAATATATCAAATTTGTCAGTTATTTCTTCATTAAAAGAACCAGTTGATGCAGGAAT
Organism: uncultured Rickettsiales bacterium; assembly: GCA_948744995.1. GTDB lineage: Bacteria > Pseudomonadota > Alphaproteobacteria > Rickettsiales > UBA1997 > CALXRO01. The sequence goes on from CAPZCD010000005.1 coordinate 16,508, forward strand.
ATGGGTTTTATGTATTTATCGAACTCTAGCCGTTACCAACAGAAACATAATATTCCTAAAAGAGATAGTTGTTGTTTTAGTGGCTTATATCATATTCTGGTTACTCATAAGATTTATAAATCACTACAGTTCCAAAATTATTGAAAATAAAGAAAAAAATAACGAAAAGATTGATTATGTCGGAATAGATTTTATCAAAAAATCCATACAGGCAATATTATTTTTCGTGGTAGTACTATGTTGTATGGGACAACTTGGAGTTAGCTTACATAGTCTTTTAGCAATTGGCGGGTTTGGTGGTGCTGCGATAGGTCTAGGAGCTCAGGATTTATTTAAAAATATGTTTGGTACCTTATCCATATATCTGAATAAGCCATTTAGTGTTGGTGACTGGGTAGCTTCACCAGACAGACAAATTGAAGGATTTATAAAACAAATAGGTTGGAGACAAACGACCATAACAACATTCGGGCAGTATCCGATATACGTACCAAATTCAGTTTTCAACGAGATTATAATAGAAAATAAGGGACGTATGATGAATCGGCAGATAGAAGAATGTATCCCTGTAACCTATTTAGATACTGATAAAATAGACAAAATTACAAGTGAAGTAGAATCTATGATAAGGAACAACAAAGAGATAAATCAAAGATGTTTCCTAATGGTACGTTTTGAGTCTATATCAAAACCAGCAACCCTAAATTTGAAAATTCTAGCTTATACCAATGATGTAGGTCTGCTTAGCTATAGTAGGACGAAGCAAGATATTCTTTTGGCAGCTATGAATATCATAAAAGACAATGGTGGAGAATTAGCTTATGATGTTACTAAGGTTCTATTGCCGGATAACAAGAATAAATTATAAAAATTTCTTAGTTTAATAAGTGAATGCAAGGTGATAAAGTTAAGGTAATAACTTTTGGCTGTAGACTAAATAGCTATGAGAGTGAGGTTATAAAGGATATCCTTTTAAAAAATGATGTATTTGCATTTACTTCCCAAAAAATAGTTATATTTAATAGTTGTGCTGTAACCAAAGAGGCTGAAAGGCAATTATGTCAATCTATTAGGAGGGCTAAAAAAGAAGGAGGAGATGGTATATTAATAGGCGTTGTAGGCTGTGCCGTCCAAGTGAATAAGGGTTTTTATGCCAGTATGCCGGAAGTTGATTTTATTATTGGTAATAATCTGAAACTTGAGTTAAGTAGCTATACAAATATAACAAATAATCCAGTTGTAGTACAAAATGACCTACAAAATAAACGTAATCTTAATCACATAATTAGTGGTTTTGAAAATAAAAGTAGAGCCTTCGTACAGATACAAAATGGCTGTAATAACCAATGCTCATTTTGTCTAACACGATTAGCTAGAGGAAAAAGTATATCCTTAAATCCCAAAATGGTAATTGAACAAATAAAAAAACTTGTTGATAGTGGTTATAAAGAAATAGTTTTGACGGGAATAAATATTGGTGATTATGGTAGTGATTTTGAAGAAAAATTAAACTTAGGTATCCTCATAGAGAAAATTTTGCAGAAAACTTCAATAGAGCGACTAAGGTTATCATCACTAGATATAGCTTGTTTAAATAATGAGACTCTAGATGTTATCAAGGGTGAAGATAGGCTTATGCCACATTTACATTTGAGCTTACAATCCGGTGATAATATGATTTTAAAGCGAATGATGCGTCGACATACGAGAGAAGACGTATTTGATATTTGTAGTGAGATATTAAGTTCAAGGCCTAATGTTGTTTTTGGAGCTGATTTTATAGCAGGTTTTCCAACTGAGACGGAGGATATGCATAAAAACTCATTAGAAGTTATAGAAAAAGTACCTATAACCTACGGACATATCTTTCCTTATTCGGAGAGGAGCGGTACAAAAGCTGCTCTGATGCCGCAACTGCCTAAGAATATTAGAAAATCTAGGGCTAAAGAATTGAGAAATTTGGCAGAATTTAATATGAATAAATTAAGAAACAGTTTGTTAGGAACTAAACAAAAGGTGTTGATAGAAACAAAGAATCTGGGGAGACTGGAGAATTATCTTCAAGTTAATCTTGAAGGGGATTTTGAAAGAAATATAGGTGAGATATTGGAGGTGGTGGTTTAATATAGGTGTGGTTTTAGTTTTGATTGATATATTCATCCAGTTTCTTCACTCTATTCACATGCCTACCGCCAGCAAAATCCGTCTGCAGAAAGACTTTAACATTTTCAAGTGCACATTCTTTTCCAATAATACGTCCTCCTAAACATAATATATTTGCGTCATTATGTTCCCTAGTTAGTCTCGCTTCTAGACTATTATGGCATAGACCGGCTCGTATTCCCTTATGTCTATTGGCAGCCATTGACATACCTATACCAGTACCACATATTAATATACCAAAATCACTCGATTTATCCAGAATTTTATTTACCACTTTTAGCGCATAGTCGGGATAGTCAACTGGTTCTTGACCGTTAGTACCCAAATCTTCAAAATCGTACTGTCTGCTTAATTCCTCTAAAATGTAGGTTTTCAACTCTAAACCAGCTCTATCTGATGCTATTACAATTTTTTTCATAATTTTTACCACACGTATTTCAAACCAATATTAAAACTATCAGCTCTTTTAAGATTGATATTATGTGAGTTATCACCATATCTTAATTTTATTTTGTTAATATTTTTAAAAAATTTGTACCTAAAACTAAGCAATAGAGAATCAGTAAAGGCTACCTCAAAACCCCCAATAAATTGATATGCTACTGCTATATAACTTTCTATACTGACCACATTACTTTCATTAAAATCACTTTGTATAATTCCAAAACCCAGCGAGACGAACGGAATAAATCTTGAATAATTACTTTCAGCTAAAACATTCAAAAAGTAATTCCTAAAGTGCATTTTAAATCCATTTAAGGTACCTCCTAAATTTAGATTTGATATCTTATAGGTAAGTTCCGAATAATCAACCTCCATAGTGATATTATTATTAAAGTAGTAGCCAACACTAACCGAATAGGAATTATTTGACTTATAGTTGTCAATACCACCGTCATCTATTGTTCCATTTAAGGTTAGTTTTGGCAAAAAATATATGGAGGTGTAGAATCTACCATCTCTATACATATTTAGACCATCATTATCGGGTTTGTACTTTAATTTACCCTTGTATTGATTTTTTATTTGATCCTCATTCTTATATCTGTTAACTAACTTCTTACTGGTATTTTTATTAACGTCTTCCAATTCGATCTCTTCCGGTAAAAATAGTACTGTTTTTGCAAATGAGATACTATTTGGCACAATCAATATAAAATGCATAATAGCAGCATTAGCTATTGCAAAAATTGTAAGATATTTACATTTTCTATTCTTCATATCAAAACTTATTTTTTATTTTTTTTCTAAATTTTATTTTTCTCTCTCTCAATAAATTATCTGAATTAGTTCTAGAAAAAACAACGTATTTATTACATTCTACATAGTTTTCTGTCGGATCAGACTGAGATATTTTAACCAAAACATCCCTATTTTCATCATCGTCATCAAAATTAGCTCTAAATATCTCTTTGATATAAAATTTTTTGTCTATTACCTTATTATGGATTACTAATTCGTTTTGATTTATGATTTGAACCTCTATCAACCCATTTTTAAGCAGATCAGAAACTGATTTATTATTATTCAAAACGTCTTCATATTTTTTCATATCTATTTTGGAACAGGTATGCTCAAAAAGTAAACTTGAACTCCACTCACTATAGTTAGTTAGTAAAATAGTATCTAAAAAGCTGTTTTTACTAACTTTGGCATATAACATGATTTTTATGAGATCACATTTATTTTCTAAATCTCTTAAGTTTTCTCTTTCAAAAGCGTTCGCCGCTTCTGGCTTGTATTTGTAGTAATCTCTGCAATTTTTTATGTGAAAACCTAATTTTTGAAAATAGATTGGAAATTCCATTGTCATACTATTTGTCAATTTTTCTACTATTTCTGTGGTGTCTTCTCTTTTGTGCCCTATATCCGATATATTGTAATCAAAAAATACAAAATCTATAAAAAGAGAAATAATAAGAACGGCTACTACTATATATTTACGCACTTTACAGTAAATTTACTTGTTTAAAAGTTTGTGAATAATGATTTCATTATACAATTTTGTTTTATTATTGCAAGATTTTAGGTGGCTAGTAAAGAGTATTGCTAATATAGTATGTATTCTAGATCGCCCATCAATAGTTGATAAAATATATAAAAAACAAGGAATATAGGGGTAAAATAGGTTAAGATAAAAAAATATAACAAATATTAATTGTCATTTAAAAATTTGGCAATTATTTAAGTATAATCAGTCATTGATAAGCAATCCCTATCTATCTTACAACAACACTCTTGAACTTTAACCAAAAGATATTATTATAAAGGAATGCATTAATTTTTTAATAAAGTAAATTACATTTTGATATGTCAACTAAAATAAGATTAGCCAGAGCTGGCAGAAGAAATTTACCTTTCTACCACATAGTCATTGCGGATTCAAGATCACCAAGAGACGGCAAGTTTATAGAAAATATAGGTTACTATGACCCAATTCAAAAAGAAGAGGCAAGTAATCGTCTAAAAGTAAAAAATGACAGAGCTATTTACTGGTTAGGTGTTGGAGCGGAGCCAACCGAAAGGGTAGCACTGTTGTTATGCAAAGCCGGAGTAGAAGAAGCTACAAAGTATAAGCCAAAACAATTATTCAAAAAAGCACCAAGAAACAAGAAAAAACGATAATCTCAAGATATTTGTTAATATCCTGTAGTATTTGTTTTGCTTAGTAGGTATGCTTATAGGTATGAGAGTTGGTTGGTCAGGTTTAAGATCGTAGTATTATTAACAATTTATAGATATAGAGATGGAAAGAATATCCATAGAGAAGTGTTTAAAAGAGATACCAAATAAGTTTAAATTAGCGGTTATTGCCATGAATAGAGCAAGGAGTATATTGCTTGGTTCAAAAACAAGTGTCGCTGATACAAAGTACGCCAAGAAGAGTGTGAATAAATCACTGATTGAAATAGAAAATGAAAAAATAGATCTAGATTCTTTTGAGAAGGAAGTAAGACATAATTTATTGGTGAATAATTTATTTCTCAAGGATACGCACAGTGTATCTGATATAGATACCAATGATTCTGGTAATGTTATCGATTTATCGGCAGATACCGATATTGATTTATCTGATTCTGATTCCGAAGATATTGATGACGAGGAAGGTGATTTTACCGATGGTGATTCTGACATAGAATAATCTATTTTATTTGTATGTTTGACAGTATAACCAAAAATTTCAACAGTGTTTTAGATAAAATAAAAGGTAAAAAGTTTTTATCAGAATCTGACCTGGAAATTACGACAAGAGAAGTAAGATTAGCTTTATTGGAAGCTGATGTTTCATTACCAGTAGTTAAGGACTTTATTAAAAGTATAAAGAATGAATTTATAGGTCAAGAAGTTATAAAGGGTGTAAAACCCGGTGAGATGATTATAAAAATAATCAATGATGAACTAATAAAACTATTTGGAGATGAAGTTGGTGATTTGCAATTTAACAATAAACCCACCATTGTATTAATGATTGGCCTTCAAGGGAGTGGTAAAACAACAACAGCTGCGAAGTTAGCTAATAGGTTTAAGGTTAGATTTAGTAAAAAAGTTTTGCTAGTTTCTCTTGATATTTATAGACCAGCCGCTCAGGAACAACTTGAAACTTTGGCAAAACAAATTGCAGTTGATAGTTTAGATATTGTAGTGGGACAAACACCTGTTGAAATATGTAAAAGAGCTATAGAACTAAATAATAGTAACAGTTATGACGTTATTATATTTGATACAGCTGGCAGGTTAGCGGTAGATGAAGTTATGATGACCGAATTGGTAGATATAAAGAATTTTTTAAAACCAGATGAGACTGTATTTGTAGCCGACTCGCTTACGGGGCAAGATGCTGTTAGCACAGCTAAGGAATTTAATGAAAGAATAGGCATCAATAGTGTTGCTCTAACAAGGCTGGATGGTGATGGTAGAGGAGGAGCTGCCTTAAGTATAAGGGTTGTGACTGGATGCCCTATAAGGTATATAGGTTTGGGTGAAAAAATTAATGATATTGATGTGTTTCATACCAAAAGGATTGTATCCAGAATATTAGATGAGGGTGATATAGTATCACTGGTAGAAAAGACAGAACAGATAATTAATAGGAATGAAGCAGAAGAGATGGGGGAGAGGCTTAGTTCAGGAAAATTTGACCTTAATGATCTTCTTAAGCAGATGAAAATAATGGGGAAATTCGGTGGATTGGCAAATATTATTAGTTTTTTACCTGGTGCTAGCAAAATAAAGGATATACTAGTTGAAAAAGGACTAGAAAATGCTACCTTTAAAAAACAAGAGGCTATAATTAATTCTATGACAAAAGAAGAGAGGCGAAATCCGGATCTACTAAATTCTTCCAGAAAGTTTAGAATAGCCAGTGGTAGTGGAACGAAAGTGCAAGATATTAATAGTCTATTGAAAAAATTTAAGGAAATGAGTAGTATGGTACAAAAAATTGGTAAAATGGATAAGAGCCAAATGAAAAATATATTGGACTCACTGGGTGGTGGTGATAACAATTTTGGCTTTTAGTTTAAAGTAGTGTATTTTCTCATGCCGAAATAGCTCAGCTGGTAGAGCACCTGATTCGTAATCAGTAGGTCGCGTGTTCGAATCACGTTTTCGGCACCATTGTTGTGTGTTGTGGTTTTTTGATGACTTTCTTGGATAACGCACTATTAAAGTAAAATATTTGGCTTCGCCGCCTGGATATTCTATTTTTCTTTGTAGGTAGAATTTTATCGATGTATTCTAATATTATTATATGTTAGTGGTGACATTGGCGTTTTATGTTTAATTTATAGATAAATGTGCGTTTTTTACGTGTAAAGGATTTAAAGGTAAGCTATTTAAGGAGTAATATCACATTTAACTATAATTACCTGTTGGTAAACAATCTTTAAAATATCTAGTTTTATTTGCTTGACTTTTGTTTATTTTTGGCTAAAATCTTAGAGTCAAAAAAATTTTTAAAAAAATAATTAACATAGCATACTCTGTAGATAGAGAGGGTAGAAGTGTCTTTTGTGTTTTTATCGCGGGATAGAGCAGTTAGGTAGCTTGCCAGGCTCATAATCTGGAGGTTGTAGGTTCAAATCCTACTCCCGCAACCAGTTTTCCAATAGGTTTAATTTTCTTGTTTCTTAGTATTGAGTCTTTTACAGATTTACCATAGGTGCAGAGTACTGGTCTTTTATTAATAAAAAATTAAAAGCTATATTGTCTAAAGAAATTTAGTATATTTTATATATTTATGGTAACTATTCAATAAAAATTGTTCATAATATTCCACAATCTTGCTTTTCCAAAAAACAATACTACACTAGCTGCAATTAATATTCGATTAACAATACATAAAGAATGGACTACCAAGAATACACAAAAATTTCAAAAACAGTAGATAAACAAAAACTAAAAAAATTAGAAGAGATAAGGAAATTAGGGATAGAACCATATCCACATAACTACAAGCAGGAGATACATGCCTCAGACATACTAAAAAAATACAACGACTTAGGCGAAGAGGAACATCGAGAAAATGACATATACCAAGTTGCCGGAAGACTAATGCTACGCAGAAAGATGGGAAAAGCTGCATTTTATGATATTCATGACGAAACCGGCAGAATACAAATTTACCTACAAAAACCAGAACTAACCGAAGAAGAAAATAATCTCCTATCAAATCTCGATATTGGTGATTTCATAGGTGTAAAAGGTTTTGTATTCAAGACAAAAACAGGAGAAATTAGTATACATTGCCAAGAAATAAAACTATTATCCAAGTCTTTAGCGCCAATGCCGGAGAAATTTCATGGACTTAGTGATATGGAATTAAGATATAGACAAAGATTCATTGATATGACAATGAATCCTGACGTTAGAGGGGTTTTTAGAAGGAGATCATTTATAGTGAATGAAATAAGAAATTACCTGATTAGTAGAGGTTTTGTTGAAGTTGAAACTCCAGTGCTGCAACCTATATATGGAGGAGCAAATGCTAAACCTTTTATAACGCATCATAATTCACTTGATATGGATTTGTTCCTTAGAATAAGTCCAGAGTTATACCTAAAAAGACTGATAGCCGGTGGTTTTGAGAAAGTTTTTGATATAGCTAAGAACTTTAGAAATGAGGGATGTGATGCAACCCATAATCCGGAATTTACTATGATAGAGTGGTATGAAGCTTATACAGACTATAACTATCAGATGGAACAGGTTGAAAATATGATAGAAAGTATTGTTAAAAAAATTAACAATGGAAACACTATCATGAAATTTAAGGATTTTGAAATTGATTACAAAACTCCTTGGAAAAGACTAACTATGTGGGATGCCCTTAGAGAATATGCACACATTGAACCGGATACCATAACAAAGGACGAAGTTATAGGAGAACTGAAAAAATACAAAACTGATATTGAAACTAAGAAAGAAAAAGGGGAATTATTGGCAGAGCTTTTTGAAGAAACTTGTGAGGAGAAACTGATACAACCAACTTTTGTTATAGATCATCCAGTTGAAATATCGCCTCTTACAAAAAAACATAGAGATAAAGCAGGTTTGGTTGAGAGGTTTGAACTATTTGTAGCACAGAAAGAATTAGCCAACTCATATACTGAATTGAATGACCCAGTAGATCAGGGTTTTAGGCTTCATGAGCAGGAGTTACACAGAGAATTTGATGAAGAGGCTCAACCGATGGATAAGAATTTTCTACATTGTGTTGAATTTGGTATGCCTCCACTAGGTGGAGTTGGTATAGGTATTGATAGGCTTGTTATGTTCCTAACAAATCAAGAAATAATAAGAGATGTTATAGCCTTTCCTACCATGAAATTGAGAAAGGAAGATATATAAGGAATATAGTCCTATGTTATATTAATTTTAATTTTTTATTTTATTCGTATGTCTAGTCTATTAAAGGTTTTTTCTGGCAAAGTATCGTTTTTTTATATCCAGTTACTAACTACTCTAAATGAAAATATACTTAGGAATTCGTCAGTAACTCTGATAAATTACTTTTTGTATAAGAATTCAAATTTGAGTATGCAATTTACCATGTTGTATACGGCATGCATGTTTTTTATACCAACATTGATTTTATCTTGCATAAGTGGGCAAATTGTGGATAAATATGATAAACATTACCTAATCAGAAGGTTAAAGACAGTTGAGTTATTTTTATACTCGTTTGTGGCAGTTTTTCTATTTTTTAAAAATGCATTTTTGCTATATTTAAGTTTATTTATTATTGGCTGTTTCTCGGCAATATTCAATACCTTAAAATATTCATATGTAGCAGATATAACTGAAAAAAATAAATTATTATCTACTACGGGCTTAGTTATATCATCCCATTTTATCTCGGTTTTGCTATCGACTTGTATAGCATATTTATGTATGGTAAAGTATGTTGGTATAGTACTAATATCAGCTATTATAGTTCTTGTAGCATATTCTAATTACTTTTTCTCTAAAAGATTACCCTATGATACTAAAATTCGAAATGACAAAATCAAAATAGATAGGAATATTTTAAGTTCATTGTTTAACACAATGAAATTGATTAGAAACAGAGTATATATATTTTTCCCATCTTTTGGAATAGGTTGGTTTTGGTTTGTGGTTACGATAATTCTAAATCAATTGATATTTTTTGCTGCTGAGTCAGTAAATCATAGTGAGTTTATTGGTTTTCTTCTAATTGCAACATTTCTATGCGGCATAGTTTTAGGATGTATGTTCTGTAACAAATTATTTGCAGGAAAAATAAAGGCTGGTTTTACTCCACTAGCGGCTATTCTTATAACTATTTTTACCTTCAAACTTTATCTGAGTGGCTTAGACGCAAATAGTTTTCAAGTAACTGATGTAATAGAATTTTTATCCAGATGGTCGAATTTTAGAACATTTTTAGATTTATTTATAATCGGTTTTACCGCCGGAATATATATAGCGCCGTTATATTCAACGATACAAAGAAATACAAAATCCATCAACAGAGCGAGAATATTTGCTTGTGTTAATTTTATAATGGCTATTTTTATCATATTTGCCGAGATATTTTTCTATAGTTTCTCAAAAATTAGTTTTTATACGGTGGATGTATTTTTATTCATATCTTTAGCTAACTTTATAGTTGGTTGCTATCTGCTATACATTTTACCGAAACAATTCTTGTTTTTATTTGCCAGGTGGCTAATTGGCTATTTGTTTAATGTAAAAGTTAACGGGCTTGAAAACTACGATAAAATTGAAGGTAAAAGAGCTGTTGTTATAGCAAATCACCAATCATTTTTGGATGTTGTTCTTATGGTTCTGTTTATAGATGATAGCTTAAGTTTTGCCTACGAAACAAAATATGGAAAAGTTTGGTGGGTAAAACCATTTTTAAGATTAGCGCAGAGTTTTCCAATAGATTCTAATAACCCAATGGCGCTGAAGAGTTTAATTAATGTGGTGAAGAGTGGCAAGAAGGTAATGATATTTCCGGAAGGTAGGATTACCACTACCGGCGCTATGATGAAAATATACGAAGGTCCGGCTATGATAGCTGAAAAAACTAGAGCTGATATAATACCTATTAGAATTGAAGGAGCGCAGTTTACATTATTTTCCAGACTAAAAAATAAAGTAAAAAGAAAACTTTTTCCTGACATAACATTATCTGTTTTACCACCAAAGAAGATTGATCTAACTGATGGGTTGACGGCGCGACAAAAGAGAGTTGAAGCAGGTAATAAGCTTTATAACATGATGATAGATCTTTTCTACAATACTGAAAAATCAGAAGAGACAATAGTTGAAGCTATTTTAAGATGTAGAAAAACTTTTGGTAAAAATCATGTAATACTTGAAGATATAGGATTTAATCCTATGACTTACAATGGAATGTTCCTAAAAGGTTTTGTTATGGGTAACTATTTAGCTAAATTTACCGATAATCAAGAGAATGTTGGTATCCTTTTACCAAATTCAAGCGCGGCAATTTTATTATTTTTAGCCTTAGAACTCAGAAATAGAGTGCCAGTTATGTTGAATTTTTCAGCGGGAGTTAAAAATATACTATCAGCTTGCAAAATGACAAAACTTAGATACGTTTTTACCTCGAGAAAATTCATAGAAAAAGGTAAATTAGAACAAATAGTCGATTCAATAGGTTTAACAGGTGTAAAAGTTATAATAATGGAAGATGAATTATCCAAAATAACAATTGCCGATAAATTATTGGGTTTTTGGTATAATCTTTCACCAAAATTTTACTATAAAAAACTAAATAAGAGAAAATTAAGTTATAAAAATCCAGCTGTTATTTTATTCACATCCGGCTCGGAAGGAGCACCAAAAGGGGTAGCTCTTAGCCATAAAAATTTGAATGCTAATAGAATACAACTATCTACCTCAATTTTGTTTAAATCAACCGATAAAGTTTTCATAGCTTTGCCTCTATTTCATAGTTTTGGTTTAGGTGGCACTCTTATAAGTTTAGCAAGCGGATCTAGAATATTTTTATACCCATCCCCCCTGCATTATAGAATAATACCTGAACTGATATATAGAACTAACTCCACTATTATGTTTGGAACAAATACTTTTTTAGAAAGATATGCCAAATATGCAAACCCTTATGATTTTTATAGTTTGAAATTTATAGCTATAGGTGGTGAAAAACTCACGGAATCTAATCGTTCAATTTGGATGACGCGTTTTGGAGTTAGAATTTTTGAAGGTTATGGTGCTACCGAAACGTCTCCTATAATCTCATTCAATAGTCCTATGAAGAATAAAGATTGGTCTGTTGGCCGTGCAGTACCAGGTCTAAAGTATGAATTAGAACCAGTAGAAGATATAGAAAATGGCGGAAAGTTGTTGGTAAGTGGGGATAATGTAATGCTTGGTTATTTAAAGGAAGAAGAGCCTGGTGTTATAGTACCACCTAAAGATGGTAAATATGATACAGGCGATATAGTGGAAATAGATGATGACGGCTATATAACCATAATAGGTAGAGCTAAGAGGTTTGCTAAAATTGCTGGAGAAATGGTTTCTATGGCTATGGTTGAAAGTGAAGTTAATAAGGTTTGGTTAGGCTCTACAAATGCTATAGTGGCTGAAAGTGATGATAAAAAAGGTGAGAAACTTGTTATAATAACTGATAGGAAAGAGGCTAAGTTGAGTGAGCTTGTGCAGTTTTTTAAGCGTGAAGGTTTGGCTGAAATATCTATTCCAAAAAGTGTAAAATATATGGAAAATATTCCGCTTCTTGGTACTGGTAAGATTAATTATGTTGAATTGGAGAAGGTGTTGAGGGGAGTGTTTGAGTAATTAAATTGTGGGGTTAACCATAATTTTATAAGATATGCGATTGGTTTAAGGGTGGGGTGTTGGAGGTAATTTTTTTAAATTATTAAACCTGAATAATGTTGACTAAACGTAAAATTGTTTTATTGTTTCGTTAGTTATTAAAAAAATATTAGGAGAAGGAATGAGTGAGAAAAATACTGTTGGATTGTGGGTTGGATATGATATGGAGAACGATAGTTTCCGCGAGGAAAATTTCGATTTAAATAGTCTAAAAGACAAGGAAAAATTATTAGAGTTTGCTAAAAAACATGAAGAGAAAGGTGGCCTCGTTATAGCAAATAAGGATTATTATGATTGGAATATAAAACCAATAGCAAAAGTATTTTTATATTTTAGTACTCTAGAAGGAGGAGAAAAATATATAGAAGATTTAGGAGGAGCTATTTTAGAATGGGATGCAGGAGGAGATTTTCTAGAAGAAGTTAATGACGAATTTAAAAAAATAACGAAAGATATAGATATAAATATTATTAAAAATAATCCAGAAGAAATACTTGAACGATTAAGACTAAATAAGGACAAAGATAGAAATGATGAGGTAGATATTACTAGAGATACTTCAGATGAAATAGAAATAGATAATAACAATAATAATGATATGGATACCATTGATAATGATTTGGAAGAAACACCAAAAATATCGATAAAAATACCAAAAAGATCAAAAAAACCAACGCAAACAAAAAAAGATTTAACACAAAAGGAAGAAAGATCAAATAAAGAGGAAGAAGAGGATATAGAAGAAGCATTGGAAAGGGAAGCCACAAAGATAAAGGTATTATTAGATGGAGATGAAGAAAAGCCAATAGAAACAAGAACAATAAAAATAAATAAATTAGATAAAATAAAAAAAAGGAAAAAATCGGAAAAAGAACAATTAGCTAATTTAATAAAACAGGAAAGAGAACTAACTAATGAAGAAAAAGTCGAGATAGTTAATACTTTAAATAGTAGAGGGAACATAGTTGACACATATGAATATTGTATAACACCATTTTTAGAAGGTATTGAGGATATAGATTCAAAGAATAATCCGATTAAAGATCTTTTTAAAAATGTTGAAAATCATGAAAAAATTAATGTACGAACAAAAAAAGAAGAATTAAAAGAATTTATAGGAAAAATTCCAGAAGAAAATTTAGCAAGACTTAATTGTATGCTATCTATAGAAGGAATAAAAGAAAGACTCAATGAAATAAGTGAAAATCGAGATTCAGAGATAAAGTTGGGCGATTTTATTAGTGATAGTGTTAATAGTGAAGTAGTAACAAGAACTAAAACTTCAGGTTACAGTTGTAATATTTGCTAATTGGTTATAAGTTTATAGTAGCAATCAATGATTGCTACTTAATTTTTATAAATTTAATCTACAATTTCTTAATCATATAATATTTATCATATTTTGAATCTTTTGTATTTTTTCTTATGAATTCAACTTCAAAACCACATTTCTTATAAAATCCAACAGCACCTTGGAAAGAATTAGTAACCAAATTTATATTAGCACAATCACCTTCATTTACTTCTTTTTCAACAATCTCCAACAATTTTTTACCATAACCTGAACCTCTATTTTCTTTTGATATACAAAGTTCATCAACATAAATCTCAGAAAACGCCTTCCAACCATATACTCCTCCGACTATTTCATCACTATCATTTTTTAAAGCATACGCAAAGGTTCTAAAGCCAAGTTCAGCATTATGTTCTCTATCATTTTCTTCAAAAATCTGGTCCATAACCTTAATTAAATTTTCCTTGTTTTCTAGTTTCTCTATCTTCATTTTATTTAATTCTATTCTTTAGGTTTAGTAACTTTATTAGGTATAATATAGTTATGATTTTATGTCAATTTTTTTAGAATAATTCCATCAAAAATCTTCTACAAATGCCTATCAATGTTTGGTAAATTATCCAAAAAAAACGATGGAATATAGAAACAAAACAATGTAAGAATAAAAAATTATAGCAAATACAAATTGTTATTAAAAAGTCTGATAATTGTCTAAGTATAATCAACCATTGGTAAGCAACCCAAAAATTTCATAGGAACCCAATATTGTAATTATTTGTAACAGTTTTATACTGTCAGCACTAGTTTAAATTAAAAATATATATGGTGAGAGCCGTAGTATTTCCCGGTCAGGGCAGCCAGATTATTGGTATGGCAAAGGATTTTTATAATAATTTTAAAGTATCACGAGATGTTTTTCAGGAGGTAGATGAAGCTTTAAATAAGAAATTGTCAGACGTTATCTTCAATGGTCCAATGGAAGAGCTAACCATAACTAGCAACGCACAACCAGCTATAATGGTAGCGTGTATGGCTATAGTAAGAGCGTTGGAACAGGAGCTAGGATTTGCTATTAGCAAGTTGTGTAGTTTTACGGCAGGTCATTCGTTAGGCGAATATACAGCTTTATGCGCCGCTAATTGCATTAGACTGGATGAGACGGCTAGATTGCTTAAAGCCAGAGGTGACGCTTTTCAAAAGGCTGGTGAAAAAAACCCGGGTACTATGGCGGTTATTGGTGCACCGTTGGAAATTGTTGAAAATATAGTAAAAGAAGCAGTTTTAGATGGTGAAGTATTGGAGGTAACGAACGATAATACTAGCGAACAAGTTGTTATTAGCGGGAACGTAGGTTCTGTAGATAATGCTCTAGAAATTGCTAAAAGAGATAGTATAAGAAAAGTTAAGAAATTAGCTGTAAGTGGAGCATTTCATTCAAAATTAATGGAACCAGCAGTTGAAATTATGAAGAATGTTTTGGAGCATGTTGAGATACATGAACCTGAAATTTCTGTCCTTTCTAACTATAGTTCGGTAGTAGAAAATAAGAGCGAAGTAAAAGAAAATTTGATAAAACAGATAGTTAATAAAGTTAGATGGCGAGAAATTGTGTTGAATATGGAAAAATTAGGTGTTAAACAGTATGTAGAGATTGGCACCGGTAGAATCTTGAGTAATATGATTGGAAAAATTTGCCCTGCTGCTGAAACTATGGCGATAAATAATGTTGAAAGTATGAAGGATTTTATTGGGTCTGTTCGTTAGAATAATTTAACTCCAATCTCATTTTGTTACAAAAAATACATTAAAAATATAGGTAAAATTTCTCTCAAATAAAAAATAAAGTATATCTATATTAGTGACCACCCCTCACTCTTTCTCTTTTCCTCTAAATTATTTGTTATAAACTATGACTTATGGTATATAAATAACCAATAAGTTAATTAATATGTGTAATTATAACTGTAAATATTGTAATTCAAGTAATAATGTAATTAAAAAAGGAATTAAATATAATAAACAATGTTATATTACTGTAAAGAATATAAAAGATATTTTACAGAAGGAAAAGATAAAAGAATAAAAAG
>CAPZCD010000006.1 GCA_948744995.1 uncultured Rickettsiales bacterium
ATTTGCTAATTATTTTTTTAAAATCTATCATTTTTTCTATAAACAAATATTTAAAAATGATAAAATTTAATTGTATTCTTAAAAAAGTAACATCTAATTTACTATTGCTATGTTTATTTTTTACAAAAAACACATTTGCAGAATTTTCAGAACATCAAAATGGCATAATTGATGAAATACAACAATCAGATATTGGAAGTAAAACTATATATCTGACTTTAGATGCTTGCGGCGGAAGACACGGCTCTATTCCGGATAAAAAATTAATAAAATTCCTAATAAAAAATGGTATAAAAACAACATTATTTATAAATAAAAGATTTTTGGAAAAAAATTCTGCTTATATAAAGCAAATATATGATACTGGCTATTTTTCAATACAAAATCATGGAAGTAATCATATACCGGCTTCTGTGGATGGTAAAATTATATACGGTATCAAAGGAACAGCTAATTTGGAGGAATTATATGGTGAAATCATGTCATGCGATGACTTTGTGAAGAAAACTTTGGGTATTAAAATGAATTGGTTTAGATCCGGAACTGCTTATTATGATACTGAAGCTGTAGAATTTATAAATAAGCTGGGCTATAAAATTGCAGGCTTTTCAATTACGGCTGATGAGGGAGCTACTTTAAATGCTAAAAAGGTTAAAGAAAAGACTTTACAAGCTAAACCTGGTTTTATTATTTTGGCCCATATGAATCATCCGGAGAGTGGGACGAGGGAAGGATTAATTGATGCTATAAAAATTTTAATTAAAAGAGGCTATAATTTTGAGTTTTTGTCGGATTAATATCTTTTTGTAAAACTTCAGATATTTCCGCAAATACTTATAACTTTTGATGTTTTTAATAACGGAAACGTATATCATACCTTTTTTGTAATCTTTGATTTTTTTATAAAATTTTATGCAATAGACATCTACTCTATTTCACAGTTTGTTTTTTAATCATTACTTGTTTTTTTATTAATAAATCAATAAATTAAGTTCCGTAATTATTTTATGGTTTTAAAGATAAAAATAATATGTCCTTATTTAATAATAAATCGATAAAAAGCTTTTTCAAAAATACTAAAGATTGTATATCAAAAATTGAAATAAGTAGTATATTGTTTATATTTATAATATCATTATATTCTACTTTCGCATTAAATTTTAGTCTTTGGAGATTTATTCTTGAAAGAATAGAAATTTTCGAATCTTTTAATTTATTTATGTTTTTTATATCCAGCCTATTTTTAATATTTACTCTAACATTCTTAATATTTAACTTAATTACAGTACCTTACATTACCAAAATTATTGCAATATTATTACTACTAATCTCCAGTATAAGCAACTACTGTATGTATGCCTACAAGGTATTCATCGATATTGATATGATTAGAAATGTTTTTGAAACAAATAAAAGAGAAGCTCTAGACCTTCTAAATCTTAAGAGTTTTATATGGATATTTATAACTGGTATCATACCATCTGTTACTGTATTTTTTATAAAAATAAGATATTCTCCTTTTTTTAAAGAAATTAAAATAAGACTATTATCGGTATTATCAAGTATTCTAATTACCGGATTGTTTACTGTAACTTTTTATAAAGAATATGCTTCTTTTCTGAGAAATAATAGAGAAGTAAGAAAATTAGTTAATACAATAAACTATAGCTACTCATTATTTAGATATTTTCAATCTCAATTTCAAACTAAAAGAGAATTTATAAAAATAGATGAAAATGCTAAATTTTTAGCGCATAAAGGTAAAGATAAAGATAATAAAACAGTATTTATTTTAGTTATAGGAGAGGCTGCCAGGTCTGCTAGTTTTTCTTTATATGGTTATGAAAAAGACACAAATCCACTTTTAAGTAAAAAGGATATAGTTGTTTTTAAAAATACAACCTCCTGTGCAACTTCAACTGCTGTGTCTTTACCGTGCATTTTTTCTATGAAAAATAAAAGAGATTTTAATGTTACCGACGAAAAATATAGAGAAAATTTAGTTGATCTGTTACACAAAACAGGATATGATGTGGTCTGGTTTGAAAATGATGATGGTTGCAAAGGCGTTTGCAGTCGTATTGAAAACTATAATATGGTAGGACAAAACAATAAAAACTATTGTTTCGGTGATTATTGTATAGACGAAGTATTGTTGGATGGTTTAGAAAAAAGAATAAAGAATATTGATAAAAACACAGTTATAGTTTTACATACTATGGGTAGCCACGGCCCAAGCTATTATAAAAGATATAGAAAAGAATTTGAAAAGTTTAAACCAGTTTGTGAAACTACCGATATTCAAAGTTGTGATAAAGAAGCTATAGTTAATACCTATGATAATACTATAATTTATACTGATTTTATATTATCATCTGTTATAGATATACTAAAGAAATTTCCTAATCTTAGAACCGGTATGTTTTATGTCTCAGATCATGGAGAGTCATTAGGTGAGAATCACATTTACTTGCATGGCGTACCTTATGCTGTAGCTCCAAAAGAACAGAAAGAAATCCCTATGGTTCTTTGGTTGTCAGACAGTATGAAAAAACAAGACTATATTGACTATGAATGCCTGAAAAATAATGGAAATAACAACCTATTTTCACATGATAATGTATTTCATTCCATAATTTCACTTTTAAGAATTAAAACTACAATCTATAATAAAGATTTAGATATATTCAGAAATTGTAGAACAAGTTCATTGGAATAATAGAACAAACGGCAATTTTCCATACAAAAACCCATAAATCCTCTTCACCCCAATCACCCATCAAAAATTTTTCAAATTACACCTTGTTTTTCCAAAAATTATACCTAAATATTAAACTAATTGTTATTAAAGATTTTTTAAAGGTTATATTTTATGAGCAAAATTATAGGTATAGATTTAGGAACTACGAATTCATGCGTTTCTATAATGGAAGGCAAAAACGCAAAAGTTATAGAAAATGCTGAGGGGGTTAGAACAACACCGTCAGTTGTAGCTTTCACTGCCGACGGTAGTAAAATTGTTGGAGAACCGGCTAAAAGACAGGCCGTAACAAATGCCGAAAATACAATATATTCTGTAAAAAGGTTAATCGGAAGAAGGTTTGACGATAAAGCCGTCCAAGACGATATGAAGAAAGTACCTTATAAGATCGTAAAGGCTGGCAATGGAGACGCTTGGGTAGAGGCTAGAGGAGAAAAATATTCTCCAAGTCAAATAAGTGCTTTCACTCTACAAAAAATGAAAGAGACAGCAGAAGCTTACCTAGGGGAAAAAGTTACGGAAGCTGTAATTACAGTACCTGCATATTTCAATGATTCCCAAAGACAAGCTACAAAGGATGCAGGCAAGATAGCTGGTTTAGATGTAAAAAGGATTATAAATGAACCTACAGCAGCCGCTTTAGCCTATGGACTTGATAAAAGTGGTAACAAAACCATAGCCGTTTATGACCTTGGTGGTGGTACATTTGATGTATCAATACTCGAAATTGGAGATGGAGTTTTTGAAGTAAAAGCTACAAATGGCGATACTTTTCTGGGTGGTGAAGACTTTGATGCAAGAATACAACAATTCCTAATTGACGGTTTCAAAGCATCAAATGGAATCGATCTTTCTAAGGATAATCTGGCACTACAGAGACTTAAAGAAGCTGCTGAAAATGCTAAAAAAGAACTATCAAGTTCCATTGAAACGGAAATAAATTTACCATATATAACAGCAGATGCTACCGGTCCTAAGCACCTTAACATAAAGTTAACAAGAGCAAAGCTGGAACAGTTAACTGCCGATCTTATAGATAGAACTATAGAACCTTGTAAAAAGGCATTAGCTGATGCTAATTTAAAATCTAGTGATATAAATGAGGTTGTATTAGTTGGTGGTATGACCAGGATGCCAAAAGTACAAGAAGTAGTTAAAAATTTCTTTGGCAAGGAGCCACATAAAGGTGTAAATCCTGATGAAGTTGTAGCTATTGGAGCTGCTATACAAGGTGGAGTTTTACAGGGTGATGTGAAGGATGTGTTATTGCTTGATGTAACCCCACTATCTTTAGGTATAGAAACTATGGGTGGTGTATTTACAAGGTTGATCGATAGAAATACTACAATACCTACCAAAAAAAGCCAAGTTTTCTCAACAGCCGAAAATAACCAACCCGCTGTTACAATTAAAGTTTTTCAAGGCGAAAGAGATATAGCTGCTTATAATAAGCTACTGGGCGAGTTTACACTAGATGGTATTCCACCTGCTCCAAGAGGTATGCCACAGATAGAGGTAACATTTGATATAGACGTAAATGGTGTTGTTAACGTATCTGCAGTTGATAAAGGTACAAATAAAGCCCAGAATATAACCATAAAATCATCCGGTGGTTTAACTGAAGAAGAAATTGAAAAAATGATGAAAGATGCTGAAGCTAATGCAGCTAGTGATAAAGCCAAAAAAGATTTAGCTGATGCTAGAAACCAGGCAGATACCTTAATCTATTCCATAGAAAAATCTATGGCTGATTATGGCGACAAGTTATCTGATGATGAGAAAAAATCCATAAACGATGAAATAGAAGCTACCAAAAAAGTTTTGGAGGGCGAGGATTTAGAAGCTATAAAAACGGCTACAGAAAAATTAACTAATGCTTCTATGAAACTTGGTGAGAAGATATATCAGAATCAGCAAAATAATTCATCTGCTGCTGGAACTACAAATGATGATGGTTCTATAAATGGTGAATTTGAAGAAAAGAAGTAATTTAGCTAATTAACTAGTTTTTATATAAAAAATACGACCGATTTAGTATATTTATTAAATCGGTTTTTTAGTTTGAATTTTATTATAAATATGATATAATAGTACACATAATGTAACAGGTGAAATTCTTATGGTTGAAGAAGAAATACAAGAAAATACGGTAAATAACAGTAATAGTAATTTAGAAGAAGACAATATTGATATAAAATTAGCAAAAGATAGCGCAAAACTGACAGAAAACAGCGAAGTTGAAGAAGAAAATATATTCGTAAGCATTATCTATGCATTAATATTGGCTCTTTTGATAAGGAGTTTACTTTTTGAGTCATTTCATATACCATCGGGTTCTATGAAGCCTGGCTTATTGGAAGGTGATTATATCTTTGTCTCAAAATTAAAGTATGGTTACTGTCGCTATTCGTTTCCATTTGGTTTACCCACAATAAAAAATAGAGTATTTGATTTTAAGAAACCTCAAAGAGGAGATGTTGTGGTGTTTAAATTACCGTCAGATAATAAAACAAACTATATAAAACGCCTAATAGGATTGCCGGGTGATAAAATTTTAGTACAAAATAATATACTATATATTAATGGTGTTGAAGTTCCTCGAGAATATGTTGGTAAATACCACGATAGAAGAGAATTTTGGACTTCACTGGTTTTTGAGGAAAAACTGGCAAATAAGAATGTTAAAGTACTACAAAAAATGGAATACGATCCAATGGGGGATGGATATTTTGTAGTTCCGGAGGGATATTATTTCTTTATGGGTGATAATCGGGACAATTCTTTGGATAGTAGGTTTAAAGAGACGGGTTTTGTCCCCTACAAAAATATAATTGGAGAAGCTAAATTAATATATTTTTCAAAGGATGATTCATTTTTTAAATTCTGGAAATGGCATAAAACTCTAAGATTTAGGCGATTTTTTAAGAAAATTGTTTGATGAAGTTGTATTTTATCTTAATAATATCTTGTATATTTTGTAGTGGATTTGCTTACCAATAGTTGATTATAATAAATAATTACTAGATTTTTTGAAACATTTCGTATTTGCTATAATTTTTTCATTCTTATGTTACTTTGTGCCCTTATATTCCAGTGTTTTTATGCGACCTATCAACCATTGGTAAATAATCCCATTTATTTAGTAAATATTAATAAACTCTAATAAAAGTTAAGTATTTTCTTGTCTTAAGAGAAGTATTTATTCACATATAATTTTATAAGTAATAATTACAAATTTACTTTTCACCCACAACCCAGAAGGCATGTGGTATTTTTAGAGCCGATATAGCTACAATTGCTATATATTTTTAATACAAGCTAAAATACCTCATACCTTACCCAATTACCCATTAATCACTCTCCCCAGCTCCTCATATTCTGCATATTTATTACCTAAACTTTTTTGTAGTGACAGAATCTCATCATACAGTTGCTTTTCAACTTTATCTTCAATTTTTAGTTCTAAATCAAAAATTTCACTCTCCAACTTATCTCTTTTTTTCTTAAGTTTTGAGAAATTAAGATTGTCATTATAGCCGTTGCTACTGGTGCTACTATTGTCCTTAATACTATGTCTGTTACTTTCCGTATTACTTTCACTACTCCAACCAATTTCCTTCAGAAAATCTTGATAGCCACCCTCAAAAACAAAAACTCTATTATTATCAAAAACTATCAATTTATTAGCCACATTATTCAAATAGTCCTCATTATGCGTAACAGTTATGGTAGCACCATCAAAATTATTAATAGCATCAATAAGAGCTTCACAACTTTCCATGTCAAGATGATTGGTTGGTTCATCAAGTAGCAGTAAGTTGCAAGGTTTTAATATTATCTTACCAAGAAGTACCCTACTCTTCTCTCCTCCACTTAGTACACCAATTTTCTTTTTATAGTCGTCATCAGAAAACATCATACAACCAGCAGTAGCCAAAATTTTTCCTCTTGGTAATTGCCTATCGACAGACCACAACTCATCTTCAATGGTATTTCCTAAATTAAGTCTATCTATATTCATTTGCCCAAAATAACCAATATCTACCTTTGGATTTATATTGATGTTACCACCCAATGGCTTCAACTCTCCATTTAACAACTTAAGTAAAGTTGATTTACCTTTTCCATTCCTACCAATAATGCAGACATTATCAGTTGCATTAAGTTTGGAATCTAACTTGTCAATCAAAATATTAGTAGAGTCGTAGCCAAATTTTAAATTATTTGTCTCGATAAAGGGCTTATTTGTTAATGTTGGTTTGTAGTTAAAATCAAAATCCAGGTTTTCTAGTTCCTGCAATTTAGATTTTTCACCTTGTTTATCAAGCATCTTTATTTTAGATTGTACTTGCTTAGCCAATGTAGCTTTAGATCTAAATCTGTCTATGTATTTCTGCAATTGCGCACGTTTTCTATTCTCATTTACTCTGGTTTTTTCATAGGTATCCTCTTCTTCAGCTATCTGTTCGTACATATCATCAACATTACCAGTAATTTTTTTTGAAATTCCTCTATGTATTATCAAAGTATGGCTAATAATATCATTAAGAAAATTTCTATCATGAGTAACTATAATAAACGATTTATTCCAATCAATTAGAAATCTTTTTAACCATCGTATAGAGATAATATCTAAATAGTTTGTGGGTTCATCCAGAAGTAATAAGTCAGCCTGTGAAATCAATAATTTGGCTAAATTTAGCCTGATTTGCCAACCGCCAGAAAATTCCTTCGGATTTTTAGCTAAATCATTTAAAGAAAAATCTAAGTCAGTTAATATCTTCTCTACTTCCCAAAAATTATCCTTTTCATGTTCCGGTAAAGCTTTAGATACTTCAGCTACAATATCATCTTCGGTAAATTTTAAGTGCTGCTCTAGGTAGCCGATCCTGTAATTTTTTGATTTGGTAATAGTTCCACCATCTGCTTCTAATTGACCTGATATTATCTTCAATAGGGTAGACTTACCGCTACCATTTCTACCAATTAAACCTAATTTTTCCTTATCGTTTAATACAAAACTAATATCTTCAAATACATTCTTTCCGCTGAAGGAAATTGATATGTTATCTAATTTTAACATAATAAACCTGTTAAGTCGTTGACTATAAAAATAAAACAATACGAAACCCCTACCCTTTATATAAATATAGGGATTATATATAAAAATATACTTCAATCTTAATGAAGCCGCACTGCTACTATCTTAGTCACCTTTACTCCGTTTATTATTTTATAATAATTGATACTACTGCTAATAGTATAGCATTATTTTCTTGAGTGTCAATAGGTTTTGACGTTACAGCTTAAACATTTTATTTCAATCTTTTGTATAGACGGAATTATCAATGTATTTTATAACAACAGTATTGCTGACATTTATATATAGATTAGTACCCTGGCAATTTTAATCCGCCAACCCAACACTTCCAACCCCCCTCTTCCTCATCACCTTCTCAACCTCACTCACCAAGACAATAATAGAGGCTAATAAAAACATAATTACTATCTCCTTAAGCGTCAACGGATTAATTTTCAATATTCTAGAGGTTACAGAATTTTCTGAAGCAAATATATGCAGAGCCGTTATAGAAAGTACACCAAAAATCAGCTTCTTATTTCCGCTAATATCATGTTTAAATACCGATTTGTTCTCAGATCTGCTATTAAAAACCTGCATATTTTGTATAAAAACAAATAGCATCATCAAAAGATTAGTTGTTTCATAGCTATTAATATTAAGAACCTTCAAACAATAGTAATAAACAAACATATAGAGAAAACACATAGCTACTATAGACCAAACACAACGTCTAATCATTATCTTATCAAATATAGCTTCATCAGGCCTACGTGGTTTTTTTTGCATTTCATCACCTTCCTTCTTTTCAAAAGCTAAAAATATATTCTGAACTCCTTCGGTTATAACATTTAGCCAAAGTAGTTGGGTAGCATTAAAAGGCGCTGGTAATCCAAAAAGTAGCGATAAAATATAGATCATAACTTCCGGTATATTGCAGGATACAACAAAAAATATGAGCTTTCTTATATTGTTATAAACAATTCTGCCCTCTTCTACCGCATGAGTTACCGAAGCAAAATTATCGTCCATTAAAACTATGTCTGCACTTTCTCTGGCTATATCTGTCCCAGACTTACCCATTGCAATACCAACATTTGCATTTTTTAGAGCTGGTGCATCATTTACTCCGTCACCAGTTACTGCAACAAAATTTCCATTTCTTATTAGGGAGTCTACAATATCTAACTTCTGAGTTGGTTCCATTCGAGAATAAACTTTCGTTGAAGCTGTCAATTTATCTAGATTGTCTTTGCCAATGGCTAGAGCATTTTTTATATCAGATCCAGTTTTAACTTGTTCTATATTATCAACAAAATCCAGATTTTTAGCTATAGCAAAAGCAGTTTTTGGGCTATCACCGGTCACCATAACTATATTTATACCAGCATTTTGACATTCCTTTACTGCCATTTTAGCTTCATCTCGGAGCGGATCTAACATAGCTACTAAAGCTATAAAATCCAAATTTGTCAGATCATTATAGCCGTAATCGCCATAGTTCTCTTTTTTTTCTACTATACCGTAGGCAACACCTAAAACCCTCATACCATCTTCAGATAAAGTCTCAATTTTTCTATTGATATTTGTTGCATTATCATTGGAACACATGGATACTATAGTTTCTGGTGCCCCTTTTACAAAAACGTACATTTTCCCATCTATTTCTACAAAAGAAGCAGAACATCTCGATTCGGAAGTATAGTATAGAATTTTTTTCCTCTCAAAATCGGCTAAAATTTGGTTTTGACTATAACCAAAACTGTCAGCATACTTTAAAAATGCTATATCAACAGCATCTCCAAAAAATTCATTACCATTCTTTCCGGCCTCATTGGCAAGAATACTGGCTAAAATTAATCTATTGTTAAAGTCAGTCAAACAATCTTTGGAATTTTTAATTGTTTTTTGCATCTGTACGTTTTCTGCCGCAAATTTTTCACAATTGTTATCAAATATATCAATAATTCTCAATTCATTTTGAGTCAGTGTTCCGGTTTTATCGGAAGCTATAACAGTACATGATCCCAGAGCTTCAACCGCCGATAAATTTCTCACTACAACATTTCTTTTTGACATATTCAACATACCGATTGAAAGAGCTATGGTTATAGTTATTGGTAATGCCTCTGGTATTGAACTGACTGCGAGGCTTATAGACATAAGTAATATATCTTTAATAGTACCACCTCTGGCTACGGTTATTATAGCTACTAGAGCTACAGCAATACAAACAATTACCGTGAATACTTTTGAAAAAGCTTTCATTCTTATGGTTAATGGGGTTTCAATAGTGGTTTTTTGAGTTATTTTATCGGCTATTTTTCCCATTTCGGTTTCTTTTCCAACAGCTACAACTATACCCTTTGCAACACCTTTGGTTATTATAGTTCCAGCAAAAACTTCATTCAACCTATCCTGCAGTTGACAATCTTCTTTCGGAATAAATTTTTCATTTTTCTCAACAGCTACCGACTCACCGGTTAGCATAGATTCATTTACCTCTAAATTTTCGCTACTAAGTAGTATCATATCAGCAGGTACTTTTGAACCGTATTTTAAAATTACTATATCACCGGGAACCAGTAATTCCGAATCTATTTCTTTTTCTAAGCCATCTCTGATGACAACAACCTTTGATTTTACTATTTTTTTAAGTGAATCTACTGATTTTTTAGCTGAATATTCTTGAATACATCCGATTATGGAATTAACGATTAGTATGGCAAATATAAAGATACCATCGCTATATTCTTTTAGAAAAATAGAAAAAGTAGCACCAATTAGTAATATGTATATTAATGGATCACAAAACTGCTTTAGAAATATTAGAACTATACTCTCTTTGTTAATGTTCGGTAGTTTATTTAAACCAAATTTTTTTAGCCGAGATTCATATTCTGAAGAACTTAAGCCCTTATTCTCATCCGAATTAAACTTCTTTATAAAATCACTCATAAAAATACCTCACAACATTTACCAACAACTAATATCTATAAATACAATTAATACAGCAATTAATCATCCAAAAACAATTCTTTAGCCAACTTTTCTGGAATAAAATCAAGTAAAACAACCTTATACTTAACTTTTTCCATATCCACAACAGGCTTGCCACCCTTACCATACTTTTTATTAACATCCTTAAAAGCTTTATCAAATCCATCTTTTATTTTTTGTTTATCTTCATCGGATATACCTTTATACATATCATAATAGTAAATTTCAGCCGATTCTCCAACTTTTTTACCAATCAACCTGTCGCTTATAGAGTCACCTTTTTTAACCAATGTGTAGAATCTAGATTCATTACTTTTAGCATCTCCATCTAGAAAAGTAGCTTGAGTAGCATAGTAAACATAGTCACCATACTTAACTCTCCTATTCTTATTTATTTGCTTATTTTTAACTCTTTGCTCATAGCTTTCGTCTACTTTTTTCAATTTTAGAAAAATATTCGTTATAACTTTGAGTGTCTCCTCCATTTTAATATCTTTTTTAATTTCGCTATCAGGTATAAGCTTCTTTTTTACACTTTGTTCATTTTTAGGATAGACCATGGTATCATATTTAGCATCTATAATGTCAGTTATATTTTTGCTGCCGGTTTTCTTTTTTTTAAAAATATAAGAAAAAACATCAGATACTTTATTCTTATCAACACGCTTAAAATCAAAATTCATACAAAAAATAGTTACCAGAAAAACCAAAGCAACTATTATCTTGAAAACTCTAGTTTTTACAATTTCATTAATCTTTTGAAATATATTTTTTTTCATATTTTTCACTCCAATTCAGAATTTAGTTCAATAATTACATCAAGCAAATCTCTTTTTTCTTCAGCCGATTTGTCTTTATTGTATTCGTCATTCAGTTTTTTAAACTCATTAATATTTTTAATTAGCTCAATGCGTTCTTTTTTCCTATTTTCCATAAGTTCTTCCGTATCATTTTCATAATTATAATTTAAATCTTGACCGAGATACATCTTTATAATTTTATCAGGATTTTTAACAAGACCATTATTCTCATCAGTAGAAGATTTTAAATTATCAATTAAATCCATACCTATCAATACTTTTCCCCATATGGTATATTGTCCATCCAAATGCGAAAAATATGTTCCTGTCACTATAAAAAATTGACTATTAGCACTATCTATATCACTAGCTCTAGCCATAGATACAGTTCCTCTAACATGTTTAAGATCACTAATTTCAGCCTGCAATTTTCCGAATTTACTGCCACCTTTTCCAGTACCAGTAGGGTCACCTGTTTGCGCCATAAATCCCTTTATAACCCTATGGAATCCTAATCCATTATAAAAACCTTCTCTAACCAGCATCTTTATTCGTTGGACATGCCATGGTGCTACATCCGGATACATTTCTATAACCACAACACCCCCTTCCAGCTCCATCAACAAAATATTATTTAGATCTATATTATCTAACATATTTTCTTCATTACTGCTGGCACAACAAACCTGATAATTTGTAAAAAGAGCTACAATAAGAAGTAATAATATTCCACTTATCTTAAATTTCTTCATTTTTATCTTCCTCTATAATTCTTGCAAGCAAAGAGGAATTAGACTCTGATTTTTCACTTTCTTCATCTTCTTCCCTTATTTCTTTGCCATCAATTAAATCTTTAATTTCTTGCCCCGTTAAAGTCTCATATTTGATAAGAGCTTCTGCTATAATAGTCAATTTATCACGATTATTTGCTATAATTTCGGTTGCTCTATTTTCACCATCAAGTATTATAGCCTTAACCTCTTCATCTATAAGATTTAACATCTCATTTGAACTTGCTTCATAGCCATAACCATTCTCGTTTATGAGTTTATTACTACAATAAACAGGTCCAATCTTATCATTCATACCAAAAGAAACTACCATATTTTTAGCCGAAGACGTAGCTGCCTTTATATCACTTAAAGCACCGGCACTAATTTTATCATCTCCAAAAACAATTCTTTCGGCTGACCTTCCGCCCATAGCTATAGCTATATCGTCAAGTATACTAGCCTTAGTCATATTTGTATAATGTCTATCATTTTCCGGAAGTCTTGAAACATAACCACCGGCATGTCCTCTGGATATTATGGTAGCTTTATAGATAGGATCGGAATTACTACAATTCAGTGTAACTAATGCATGTCCGGCCTCATGATACGCAATTAATTTAGTCTCTTCTTCCTTTTTAATCTTACTTGCATTTCTTACACCCATTACAACACGTTCCTTAGCTTCTTCTATTTCAAAATTTGTTATAACTTTTTTATTATTTCTAGCTGCCAGCAGACCCGCTTCATTAATTATATTTGCCAATTCTGCCCCACTAAATCCCGGGGTAGATTTAGCTATAGATTTTAAATCAACATTTGGCGCCATTTTCACTTTCTTAGCATGAACTTTGAGTATCTCCTCCCTACCCTTCACATCAGGCAGTTGAACGGTTATCTGTCGATCAAATCTCCCTGGCCTCAGTAGAGCTTTATCCAGTACATCTTCCCTATTGGTAGCTGCTATTACTATAACGCCTTCATTACCATCAAATCCATCCATTTCCACCAACAACTGATTTAATGTCTGTTCTCTTTCATCATTTCCACCACCCATACCAATTCCCCTATGTCTTCCAACAGCATCTATTTCATCTATAAAAACCAGACAAGGAGCATTCTTTTTAGCTTCATTAAACATATCTCTGACTCTACTAGCTCCAACTCCTACAAACATTTCAACAAAATCTGAACCTGATATAAAATAGAATGGTACATTAGCCTCTCCAGCTATAGCTTTAGCCAATAGCGTTTTACCGGTTCCCGGAGGACCTATAAGTAAACAACCTCTAGGAATTTTTGCTCCTATTTCGGTATATTTATCCGGATCCTTCAAAAAATCTACCAATTCCTTCAGTTCATCCTTAGCCTCATCAATACCGGCAACATCAGCAAATGTTACTTTACCTTTTGCACTTACCAATCTGGCTTTTGATTTAGAAAAACTGAATGGACCCCCGCCTTCTCCGGAAGTAAAACTCTTAAATTTTGAACTATAAAACCATATCAATATTATAAATGGTAACCAACTTAAAATAAAATCAACTACAAACGATTTTTTGCTGGACGGCGGGTTAATTTTTATATTAACGCCATTAGATTTCATATCCTTGATTAAACCAGCATAATCTATACCGTAATTTACGTAAGTCGAGAATTTATCTCCGTTTTTCAGTTCACCTCTTATATTACCACCAACAATTTCAACATTTCTAATATCTCCGTTTTCAACTCGATCAATAAAGTCAGAAAATATAATTTTCTTGTAGTTGACGTTCATCATCGACTGATCGAAAAAATCACTTGCAGCGTAAACCACTCCTAATATTATTACCCACAATAAAAAACTATTTCTATTTTTTTTTCTCATATTTTAAATTACTACATAAATGAATTTAAAGCACCCTTAACACTATCTGGCATATCACCCAAACTACCTTTAACACCGGCATCTATTTTTTCTTTACAATTGTTATAGGCGGTAACGATCAGATCTTCTAGCATCTCTATATCATCAGGATCAACAACTTCTGGTTTTATTTTGACTGACTTTATATTATAATCTCCGGACATTTTAATTTCAACATTGTCTCCCCCGGCTGTACCACTAAATTCAGTGTTTTTTAGCTTTTCCTGGTTGTCCTGCAGTTGTTTTTGCATCTTCTGTGCTTGTTGCATTAGTTGTTGTATATTCATATATGCAAACGTATTATGTTATAATTATACGAGTTAATATAGTATTATTAAATAAAAGTTCAAGGAATAGTTAAAATTTACATGATATGGTTATTAATAACCTTTACCATTGCCAACTTGAACTCCTTTGGTCTGTTCTATGGTCTGTTCTTTTGATATATTTTGATTCAAAGTTTGAATTTGTTTTTCTGTTGTCTTAGTGGCTGAATTAAAAATTAACCCTGATAGTTCAGCTTTTTTTTCACAGAGTTCTTTCTCTATTGAAATCTCTTTGTTTGTTCTATATTTAGTATCTCTTTTTAAAAAAGTCTTACTAAAAAAATTGAAAATTTTGTATATTATACTTGCTTTAGTATTTTCTTTTTCAGTTTCCAACTCTTTTTCTTTTTTTTTAACCTCAGCCTCAGCAGCTTCAAAAACCTCTGGCGTAAATATTTCTTCCATAGTTCTGTATTCATTTAATGGAATTGATTCTTCTTTATCTTTTAATCTTTTTTGTTCTTCTTTTTCTTCTTTTGATAAAAAAATACGTTCCATATAACCATCTGCGTTCAAATCAATTTGTGTTTCTTTCATTTTTTCTTCTTTCTGCTTCTTTGCTACAGCTTTCTTATATTCTATAGAGTTTTTTACTTCTTCTACAGTTTGTAAATAAACAAATTTATTCCTAAATTGTTCTATTTGTTCCTCAGTAATATTAATAATACCTTTTTTTCTAAGATTATTTATTAAATCCATCGGAGTTACTATATCTTTAGTATTAGGATCTTGAATACTAGGAACTTCAATAGGACAATTGAGTAAATAATTTATTTTCTGTAATTCTTCTATATTTCCATTATCTCTTAAAGACTTAATATGATTAGATAAAGACTCAAGGGCACAATTTAACATCTTTATCACATCTCCCCTAACATCTTCTGGAAGCTCTTTATAATTTAGGGTATATAAAATATCAGAGAAAATATTGTATTTGCATCTATCTTCTTCACATTTTATCTTACCATTTTCATTTAAAGCATTTGGAAAATTACAAATAAAATTTCCAGAAAAATCTTTACTTTCCTCTATTTGTTTATATTCAGAATTTATATTCTCGTAAGTAGCCGAAAACTTATAAATACAACTTGGATCACTTTGAATGGTATATCTAAATAAATTAATTATATCGTCATTTTTATGTGGATTTTCTAAAAATATTCGAACCAACCTGTTAAATACAGGTTGTCCTTGATAGTTTATGATTCTATCTTTAGCAAGAATAGGCATATTCCTATATATATCAGTGGTAAATTTTATATCTTTATTGTGTTCAGTTTTGTTCTTATTTGAAAGAATATTATCTGTAATTGTTGTTAAAGAATTTGACAAGATAAGATTATTTTCTAGTATATCTTCTGTCAATCCATTATCTTCTATATATTTAGCATAATCTTTACTTACCTTTTCTATATGATTATATAATAAATCCATTTCTTTATCTCTAGCATCTCTAAATTCATCCGGTAATTGTGAAATTATTGCATATTTGGTAACTAAAGCAGAAAATTTATCTTGAGCATCTATTTGCTCATTATTTAGAAAGATATCTAAATTATCTTGGCCAAAACCAAATATAAAATTCACAAAATTTTCTTCACCTTTTTCGTTATCTAGACAATTAAATAAATCTTTTCTTAATTTTATTAATGAAACTAAATTATTATTTACAGCTAAATAAAATGATTTTTCTTCTGGATTATTTAAATTGTTACTAATATCTAATTTATAATAGTTATCAGGAAAATCCATTATTGTTTCTGTTTTAACTATACATTCCCTTATCCGACCAAACTGCTCTTCTATAGTACCATAATTTTTATTATCTGCTTCAGTCATATCAATAGTGTTTATCTTTACCTATGACAAATATATAACATCTTATTCAAAATAAAATATATAATTATAACTATTTTTTCACTCTATAATTTCTTTTCTAAATATATTTAATCCCATTATTCTCTTTATCCTACCCTCTCACCTATCAAATCAATAATCTCACTTGATATATGAGAATACTCCAAAGATTTTCTATAGGCATTGTCAGAAAGCAATTTTACTTTTTCTGGATTATCAAACAAATAACCAATTTGCTTAGCCAATGTATCAGCATCATCCTTATCTAAAACTATACAGGCATTGTTTTCCAATAGTTCCTTAAAAAGAATATAATTATTCTCAATACAAGGACCTGTTAGAATACAGCAATCAAATTTCATAGCCTCAGCAGGATTGTGACCTCCTATACCTCTTCTAAAGGAACCGCACATAGTCACTATTCTACAAAGTTTAAAAAATGTACCTAAACTACCAAGTTTATCATGTATATAAAACTCTATTCCATCAGCTATAGAGCAATTTATTCTATTATCCACAGAATAATTTTTACTGGTTAAACTATAGCTAATTCCACTTTTATCCAGCATATTTACTATATGCCCTACTCTATTCGGATGCCTAATAACCATAAAAGTTAAAATATCATCATATTTTTGCTTCAATAGCTTATGAGTTTCAATTATCAATTCCTCTTCTTCCGCATGCGTACAATTAGCAAGCCAGATATGCCTATTAGTTACCTTTCGTATCAATATTTCGTATAATTCTTCATTAATATCACACTTTTCAGCAAAAAATTTAATATTGCCAAGGAATTTTACTCTCTGTATTCCCAACATCAAAAATCTCTTATAATCATTTTTTGATTGGGCGAAACACACATCTATTTTTGAAAAAACCAGCTCTTTTAAATTTTTATGTTTATACCAAAATCTAAAGGATTTTTTTGACATTTTACCGTTTAAAACAACTATAGGACAGTATTTCGCCACAATTGCAAACAAGTTTGGCCAAAATTCAGATTCTATATTAATCAATAGATTTGGCTTCCATCTTTTTATAAAAAAGTATATCGCACTAGTTAAATCTATCGGTGCAAATTGATGTATAACCTTATCTTTGTTTTTTAGTTTCTCAATTTTACCAGCAACAATTTCCGAACTTGTTAGCGTAGTAGTAGTTACTAATATAGTTAAATTTCTATTCTCATTTAGCTGTTTTATTATCGTCCATGCGGAATTTATTTCACCGATGCTAACAGCGTTAAACCACACAAGTTTTCCTTCTGGTCTTTTAACTTTCGTTATACCAAATCTTTCTAAAATCCTATTTTTATCCTCTTTACCTATAATTCTTCTATAGAGCATAAAAAGAACTATGAGCGGATATAAAATAATTAATATGGTTCTGTAAAATACTATAATCATTATAAATCGATCATTCCCTTAATTTGTTCTACAATTTCTGTTATTTCGTCTAGCTTCTTCATATTGGTAGTCTCCAATTTTTCTGTATTAAAGTCAAATGGTTTTGCAACAGATTTTTCAAACATATTTTTACAAAATATCCTATGCTTCTCCTTTACAACTTCATTAGGGATATACATATATAAATTTTTACCAAGCGTTGCAATTTCTGATACCATAGATATGGAATCGCAAGTTACAATCACTGTATCACATTTAGTCAAAAAAAGATTGTAGGGATTTGGAGCATCCTTTTCCCCAAATATATATAATAAATTATCACAAGCTATATTAGCCTTAATTTCTGTTACACATTTTTCACTTGTTCTTCTGCTGGTAGTTACCAATAGCGTTCCATTGCAACCTAATACCATATTCGAAATTTTAGCAGTTATATCACCAATTTTTTTACTATTCATTCTTTTATTCTTCACATCACCACCAACCACCCATAGAATCAAAGGTTTTCTGCATAATTCCAACTTACTACCCCAATAATCCGATACTTCTTTAGTTATTTTTAAATCAGAATTACACAACGCACCTGTGAAATTTATTAAATTTTTATACTTACTTTTTTTAGAAAGGGTATCATGGTAAGGCAGTAGTACCACATCAAAATTTTTAAATGGTAGATTTGGATTTAATACTGATATTAATTTTACAGGTTTTTTAGCTAGTTTTTCATAATATTTCTTCAAGTATACCGCTATTCCCGCTAATCTCCTACCGGCAAATATTATAGTATCTGGTCGGCCACTATTTATATCAGTATTAGCTACAAAAATATTATCACTTTTTTCAAAATCCACACCAACCCTATTTGGTTTCAAAAAATTAGGTAAAGTTATATATTTATTGTATACTATGTTTTTCACTTCATATGGTTTCCCTATTGCTTTTGCCAGAAATTCTGCCTGTTTACTACTCCCAATTCTATTATCCTTCAAAACCCAAATAGTCATTTTATTAGATATTAAATATAAAAATATACTATCGGCTGCAAAAGTTATGTCAATTGTTTGTTAAAACTGAAGATTGTCAAACAATAATTGGTTATAATTTATCTGGCTAAACTCCGCTTTTACTATATATGAATATATTAAAAATATAGATATATACTCCTCCTAAGATAAGGAAATACAGTAAATTTGACTGCAAATTTATTTTTTACCCCAACCCAAATGGCACAGAATTCTCAAAATAAATTTTAAAAAGTTTTGCCAAAATTTATTATTAAATATAGTAAAATTTATTAATTTTTCCTTATTTTCCAACATATTTTAAACTTAAAAGCGAAGTTAAGGCTAATTTAGTGATGCTAATAGTTAATATTTACCAAAACATTGCAAAATTCGTTTACTTTTTTACAATGAAAAAAACATTTTGAAGATGACAAGATACATTTTTATCACTGGCGGTGTAGTTTCATCTCTAGGTAAAGGTATAGTATCAGCTACATTAGGAGCTCTTCTACAAGCTCATAGCTTTCGAGTTAAGTTACGAAAACTTGATCCTTATCTGAATGTTGATCCAGGTACTATGAGTCCCTTAGAACATGGGGAAGTTTTTGTTACCGATGATGGTATTGAGGGAGATTTGGATTTAGGCCACTATGAGAGATTCACAGGAATAAATACTACACAAAATGATAGTACCACTACAGGTAAGATATATGACACCCTACTAAAAGAAGAACGAAAAGGTAATTTTCTTGGTAAAACTATTCAGGTAATACCTCATGTTACTAACGCTATTAAGAAATTTATTTTGAATGCAACAGATGATTGTGATTTTACTCTGATAGAAATTGGCGGTACGGTAGGAGATATAGAAGCCTTACCTTTTTTTGAAGCTCTACGACAATTGAGATTTGAACTTGGTAAAAATCGCACCTGTTTCATTCATCTTACATATTTGCCTTATATAGCCATGGCTGGAGAATTAAAAACTAAACCTACACAGCATTCCGTAAGAACCCTCCAATCCATCGGTATTCAACCAGACATATTAATGTGTCGAGCTGACACAGCTATATCTGCTAATGAGTTATTTAAAATTTCTCAATTTTGTAATGTGGATAAAAAGAATGTTATTCCCGCTCCCAATGCTCAAAATATTTATCAAGTACCGCTACTATATCATAAAAATGGTTTAGATAAACAAGTTCTAGAATATTTCTTTCCACAAAACAATAATTTAGCATATAAAGCAGGTCTAAATATTTGGGAAGAAATAAATAAAAAAATATCTTTCCCCAAAAAGACAATTCCAATAGCTATTGTGGGAAAATATACTAATCATAAAGATTCTTATAAATCACTGGTAGAAGCTTTAAATCATGGAGCTATAGCCAACAATGTGAAAGTTGATATAATTTGGATAGATTCACGAACTTTAAAAAGTGAAGAGCAATTAAAAGAAGAATTAGGCGGTAATATTGGTATTCTAGTCCCAGGTGGTTTTGGTAATGATGGAGTTGAAGGTAAAATAATAACTGCTAGTTATGCTAGAAAAAATAACATCCCCTACTTTGGCATTTGCTTGGGAATGCAGGTAGCTATAATTGAATTTGCAAGAAACGTTTTAAAGTTGAAAGATGCGAATTCTACTGAATTTGATGCTGAAACTAAAAATCCAGTTATAGGACTAATGACAGAATGGTATAGAAATGGTAAACAAGAACGACGCAATATAGATTCGGATTTAGGGGGGACTATGCGTCTTGGAGGTTATGATACAAGATTGCAACCTCAGTCTCTACTCCATAAAATTTATGGTAAAGATTTAATTCGGGAACGTCATAGACATCGTTATGAAGTTAATTTAAATTATAGACAACAATTTGAGGAAAAAGGACTAATCTTTTCCGGTATGTCTGTAGATGGTAAATTGCCTGAGTGTATTGAATTAAATAACCATAGGTTTTTTGTGGGAGTGCAGTTTCATCCGGAATTGATATCTAGACCATTTGCTGTGGCTCCGCTGTTTGAAGCTTTTGTGAAAGAAAGTAGAAGAATATGAGTAAAGTTCTGTTTGTTTGTGGTTTGTGATTTTATTGGGCTTTAAAACCCACACAGCCATTTTATTGAATATTAAATATAAAAACATACTATTAAATACAAATGTTATATCAATTAATTATTACTATTAAATGCTATTAAAAAAAGAGATATTAGAACTTGGCAAAAAAGCTATAGAAACAGAAATATCAGGACTTGAAAGTATTATTAAGAAATCAATAGACAATAATTTTTACAAACTAGTAGCTGACATACTTTCAACAAAAGGCAGAGTACTGCTAAGCGCCGTTGGAAAACCCGGATATATAGCCAGAAAAGCCGCAGCATCACTATCATCAACCGGGACGCCATCCATGTTTATACATCCAACGGAAGCGAGCCACGGCGATCTGGGTATGATAACCAAAGACGATATGCTAATACTCTTATCAAATTCCGGTAATTCAAGCGAATTAAATGATATAATTGCTTACTGCAAAAGATTTTGTATAAAATTAGTTGGAATTACAAGAAATCAAGAATCATTTTTGGCCAAATCATCAGATTTAGCTATAGTGCTAGAAAATATGCCTCAAACCAATGACATAAATTCACCAACAACCGACACCATAATGTTTATGGCTTATTTGGACGCAGTAACTACTGTTCTCATAAAAATCAGGAATTTTAATATTGATAATTTTAAAAATCTTCATCCCGGTGGTAAATTAGGAGCATATATGATTAAAGTAACCGATATCATGAGAACTGACAGCTCCATACCAAAAATAAATATAAATAAAACAGCTCGGGAAGCACTAGATGAAATGACCTTAAAGAGTGTTGGAGCTGTAGTTATTACCGATAACAATGACAAGTTGATAGGGATAATATCGGATGGGGATTTAAGGCGTAAAACTTTGGAATATAACAATATTTTAGAGAAGAAAATAGAAGAAATTATGACAAAAACACCAAAATGTATTGATAGTAATAGATTGGCCGTTGAAGCAGTCGCTTTAATGACTGAAAAGGAGCACTATATACAAGTTCTACCGGTTGTTAATGATAATATGGAAGTAGTTGGTATCCTACATATACAGGATTTATTTAAAGCTAGAGTGGTTTAGGAGGAGACAATAGGATATGTTTAAGTTTTTCAATACCGTAACTAAAGAAGATAAGGAATTATCAAAATCCTCAGATAAAATAAAATCAGGCTTTTCATCAATAATATTTGGTAAAAAATTAACCCAAGATACACTTGACAGCATAGAAGATTTACTGATAACAAGCGATTTAGGTGTAAAAATTACTAGTGACGTTATAACTTTTCTAAGGGAAAATAGATTCGGTAAAGATATAGATTTGAATGATATTAAAAATATTGTTTATCAGAAATTAATTAAAGCTTTTAATAATATACCTGATGGTTATGTTGACTTTGAAAGTAAACCTTATGTTATTATATTCCTTGGGGTAAATGGCTGTGGTAAAACGACCATAATAGGTAAATTTGCTAACCAAATGAAATTGGATGGTAAAAAAGTATTACTGGCTGCTTGTGATACCTTTAGAGCTGGGGCTATAGAGCAATTAAATATCTGGAGTGATAGAGCAAAAACAGATATAATTTTACCGGACAAAATCAATGAGGATCCTTCTTCTGTTGCCTACAAAGCCTATAATAAAGCTAAAAATGATGGCTATGATGTACTTCTAATTGATACAGCCGGTAGGTTACAAAATAATATGAATCTAATGTTGGAGCTAAAGAAAATAAAAAATACACTAAAAAAATTTGGTGATAATGTTCCCGATAAAACTATTCTGGTTCTAGATGCTACGACCGGTCAAAATTCTCTGAAGCAATATGAGGAATTTAATAAACATGTAGAAGTAGATGGTATAGTTATGAATAAAATGGATGGAACTTCTAAAGGTGGTATACTAGTTTCAATAGCTAGTGAGTTTAAGAAACCAATTTTTGCCATTGGAGTTGGAGAAAAGATTGAAGATATTAAAAATTTCAATGCAGAAGAATTTTTAAAAAATTTGTTGGGGCTGTAATGGCTAAGGATTGTTATAAAATCATAACTCAAAATAAAAAAGCTAGATATGAATATTTTATAGAAGATGAGTATGAAGCTGGTATTGTTCTGCTAGGCAGTGAAATTAAAAGTATAAGATTAGGAAAGGTTAATATAAATGACGCCTATGTGGAATTCGATAAAAATGGAGAGTTATATCTTATTAATTCCAATATCGCCCAGTACAAACTATCAACCATATTTAATCATGAACCAACAAGGAAACGCAAGTTATTGCTAAAAAAAAGAGAAATAAATAAAATAATTAATAAATTAAAAGTTAAAGGTTTGACCTGTGTACCACTTGTGTTGTATATAAATAGCAAGAATTTAGCTAAAATAAAAATTGCTACTGCTAAGGGTAAAAAACTTTATGATAAAAGAGAAGTTATAAAAGAGCGCGATTTTAAAAGAGAAAAAGCTTTTTTAATGAAAGAAAAAAAATATTAGAAGGAGAAAAATGGAAAAAAATGGGACAAGTATTGGGAATTTTTTACTTGAAAAAGAAAAAAATATAAATAATCCTAATTTATATTTTTATTTAAGTTTGGTAAATCTTACCTACTATATAAATTTTTTCCCAAAATTAGCTAATGAAAACATCCAGAGGATAAAATACTATTTCAGTTCGCTGTATCAGGAATTGCAACAAGTAAATTTGGAGCTTGTAGATATACAAACTTTAGATAAAGACATTATGGTCTATATATTATTGAAGCTTTTTTTTAAAAAACCGATAGATAATTCATTTTTAACTAGAAGTTTTATTTGTGAGGTAATAGTTTTAGAAAGTTATAGAGAAATAGCAAATTTGATTTCTAAAAAAAATATTTTTACAAAACCGGTAAAATACAAAATAGATAGGATTATAGCCTCTATAGAGAGTATTTTTACCAAAAAAATAGCGAAAATAAAGCAAAGGAAAGTGTTTACTTTTCAAGATGTATATGATCTTTCAACAGAAGTACTAAAAAGTAACTACTATACTAACCTTAAAAGAAGACAAGAAATTAGGTTTCAATATGCCATTTTTCAAGAATATAAAGATAAAATAAAGGACTTTCAGTTTTTCTCTGATAGAAATAGTGTTATTTTTGCATATAATAAAAGTAAAACTAAACGTTCTTTTGCATATGAACAATACTTTTTTGAAGATTTACCTAAAATACTTGACGATATAGAAAATATAGTTAAGAATAGAAAGAAAAATACTAAATCTCCGGTGAAAAAATAAGTGGATTGGTTAAAATGACAGAAAAGAAATTCATAGAAGTCTGTTTTGCAGGTCTACCAAACGCAGGGAAATCGAGTTTAATTAATAGACTAGTTGGAGATAAAATATCAATAGTCTCTCCAAAAGCACAGACCACAAGGGATGTGATAAGAGGCATATTTGTAGAAGACAATACACAGGTAGTGTTAGTTGATACTCCAGGAATATTTATACCTCAAAAAAAACGTCCCCTAGAAAGAAAAATAATAAAAAATGCATGGTATGGTGTTGAGGAAACTGAAATTGTATGTATCATAATAGATAGTGTTTGCGGTATTACTGATGCAGTAAAAACAACTATTAACGATATAATAAAGAAAAAGAAACGCATAATATTTGTACTAAACAAAGTAGATTTAGTTAAGAAGGAAAAACTTTTACTGTTAGCTTCAGAGTTAGAAAAAATATACCCAAGTTTTGAAAAAATATTCATGGTATCAGCTAAAAATGGGGATAATGTAGATTTATTAAAAAAATATCTAATAACTATAGCGCCTAGAGCCGAATGGATGTTCAATGATGATGAAATAAGTGATGCTCCTATGAAATTTATGGCGGCGGAAATCACTAGAGAAAAATTGTTTTTGAATCTAAGAGAGGATCTACCATATTCTATTGATGTGACAACGGATGCTTGGGAAGAACTAAATAATGGTAGTATAAAAATAAATCAAAGTATAATAGTTCTGAAAGAAAGTCAAAAGGCTATAGTTGTTGGGAAAAATGGGAAGATGTTGAAAAATATTAGTATTTCTGCGAGGACTGATATGGAATCGCTTTTTGGTAGAAAAGTGCATCTGTTTCTTTTTGTTAAGGTTGAGAATGGGTGGATAGGAGAAAAATTTTAGATGATTGATAATAGGTAAATATAATAAGCAAATATTGCCAAAAAGTAATGATAAAAAAAGAATAAAAAAGTTATTATCCTTCTTAAACAATGGGATTATTTGACAATAGTTGATAAACTATATAAAAATATAAAAAATAAAAAATATATAGCTAAAACAGCATAAGACAAAAACTATAGCAAATACGAATTGTTATTTAAAAATTTAGTAACTGCTCCTCCCACTCCCTCCTTACCTCTAAATTATTTGTTATAAACTATGACTTATGGTATATAAATAACCAATAAGT
>CAPZCD010000007.1 GCA_948744995.1 uncultured Rickettsiales bacterium
ACGACCAAGTTGTATTGGCTCTATACAATCAGATTTCCAAATTGGTATCTTTTTATCTTTTTTATGATAGGAACAAAAAATCTTTACCTTAGATTGTTCATTTGGTGTAATTACTGTTTTAGTATTTATAAATGTTCCGGTAAAAATGACAGTTAATATTGTTAAAAATATAAAATATGTTTTTCTCATAAAAATTCTCATAAACTTTACTTAGTTTTTTGTAATTAAATAGTACGTTTTAATATTGTTATTTTTCACCATAACATCTGGTAAGCTATTTAATATCAAATACAAAAAAATATCAAATTTGTAAAGATATAAAGTCTAAAACTAAAACAATCTTACCATATATAAAATAGCTATTTTAATTAACTAAATTATATCATTAATTTCCATTATAGAATATTTCTTTAAAAAACAAAGGGGGTGTTAAGATAAGGGCATTTATATTAAATATAATATAAATAATAGTTATATTTTTCAATGATAATTTGTATATATTACGAATTTTTTCCATATATTCTGTTATTTTTTGTATAATTCATAAATTAAAAGTCATTAGTATCAATTTTAATACCCTAAACCACAAATTCCTCAAAACTCCCCCATTTACCACCATTTTTAACATTCAAAGTTACTCCATAATTTAGATTCTTATAATTATCAAAACTAATTTTCGCCTGATTCAAACTATTTTTATTCATTCTACTATAGACATAAAATAATTTCTCAAAACCATTTATAAAATCAAAATTATCCAAAAAACCACTAATCAACAGATAATTAGCAGAATTAAAATTCAATAGTTCGTTAGAGAGTAGCAATCTTTCATATTTTTGAGATACATTTTTAGAATTATAGACAGAGTGCGGTAAAAATTCGCTTTCTTCACATAAATCCCACAGCATTTTATCAAGATTTTTTAGTTTTTCAGCCGAATTTGAATACAAAAAGACTTTTTTACCATTTTTGAACACCAATTGGTTTAAAAAATTAAATAAAAACCTATTAATGTCAGAATCTATGCAGTAAAAAATAACCTCAGTCATGCTGAAACCTCATTGTCCCAGAGATTATTAGGGATATATTTCTCAAGAAACGCCTTATGTTTAGCCAAATCATCTTCAGAAACCTTAAAATTGCGACTCGGTAAAATCTTCTTTGTCTTCAATTTTTGTAAAAAATCCTCCATACCAACATTATTAAGCTTTATGGAGTCATTTCTCTCCTCTATAAAGCTTTTTTGAGCACCACCATTAAGTTCAACATAAACATCGGACAAGAGTTCCGCGTCTAGTAAGGCACCATGGAATGTTCTGGCTGAGTTGTCTATATTATATCTTTTGCATAAAGCATCTAAATTGTTTTTTTGCCCCGGGAATTTGCTTTTGGCTAACATCAGAGAATCCACAACTTCATTTTTCAATCTTTTATGTCCACATAACTCAAGCTCATAGTTTATAAATTTCATATCAAATCCGGCATTATGAGCTACCAATGTAGAATCACCGAAAAATTCCAGCAGTTTATCTGCAATTTCCAAAAATGTGGGTTTTCCAACCAATTTTTCCGTAGTTATACCATGTATTGCCGCTGCTTCTTCCGGTACGTCCCTTTCGGGATTTATTAACTCATGAAAAACCCTATCTGTCCGTTTACCATCTATAAGTTCTACACAACCTATTTCTACAAGTCGATCACCATTATCCGGGTCTAAACCAGTAGTTTCAGTATCAAAACAAACTTCTCTATTTACTCTCATTTTTTGCTTTCAGTTCTTCTAAAAATTTGTCAAAACCTTTTGATGTTACTAAAGAATTTACTTCCGATCTCTGAGCATTAATGAAACTTATACCTTCTGTTATTATATCAGTTATATAGTATTTACCACTCTTTTCAACTATCCTAAAATTATTTTTTACAAACTTATCATCTTTGTACTTTACCGATGTCGAAACCATATATGTTTTGTCTTTAGTTTTTTCAATAGATAATATTTTATAGTTATCACCGGTATAGTAATGCAATACCGATAAATAATTTCTAATGAGGAATTTAGAATATTCTTCTACAAATTGCTTTACTTTTTCTTCCGAGATTGTTTTTCTATGTCTACCGAGTATATAGTTCCCCATCCAACTGAAATCCAGGATTTGTCTGGATAAAATAAAGGTTTCTACTTCTTTTTTCTTTTGTATTTCTATATTTTCTATCGATTCAAATTTTTTTGCAAAATTATTCACAAAATTTGTTATATCTTGGTTAACATCAGCAAAAACCGGAAAACTTAAAAATATTAGCAGTGGCACAACCTTAAATA
Source organism: uncultured Rickettsiales bacterium (assembly GCA_948744995.1). Lineage (GTDB taxonomy): Bacteria > Pseudomonadota > Alphaproteobacteria > Rickettsiales > UBA1997 > CALXRO01. Next base: position 2,321 of record CAPZCD010000007.1, read on the forward strand.
TATTTTTCATAACTATCTCTTCTTAATTTTATTAATAACATAATTTCTATTTCGTACATATCCATCTCTAACGAAAATATAAGGATCAAACGATCGTTGCACGAAATTCTTATTCAATTCAATGGCACCATCAACAGTATCCACATATTGCGCGAAATATTTAGGAGCTACTAGATACCAAGGAGTCCAACTTCTATCTGTAAAGATAGAAAAACCATTATAGGCAACAGGATTTATATAAAACGAGGTTGTAAGTCCAAAACCATCTCTTAGACTATAGGGACCAAATATAGGAACCATAACAAAAAAACCGTTTCCAACGCCATAGTAAGCTAAGGTTTGCCCTAAATCTCTCTTGTCTCTTTCAATAGAAAAGAGACTTTTTGCAGGATTAAATAAACCGAGAAAACCAATTGTCATGTTTGTAGTAAATACCAAAAGTGTCTTACCGGCATTAATGAAATCCAGCTGTAGTATTGAGTTAAGCAATATCATAGGATCCTGAACCCTATTACCAATATTTGATATGATTTCCCTTGCCGTCTCATTTGTGTTTTCTTTATAAAAATTCATAATAGGAGTAGCTAAATTTTCCAGCAAAAACACATTAAAGCTAAAAATTGACCTGTTGATTGTTTCAAAAGGGTCACTAATTGTAGTACTTTTACCAAAATCTTCATAATCATAATCATCATAATCACTTGCCGAGGCTATAGCATTACCGCGTCTATCTATCCTTATGGGAGTTGTCGTTTGACAGCTTTGTAGTAGTAGACAAAAGGAAAGAAATGTTAAAATTCTAAAGCTTGACATTGTCTATGACACTCTCTAAATTTGATAAACTCTGATTAGCTTTATAGGTATCAATTATTTTTTCTACCTTATTATTACCAATTATATCAATCAACTTTGTCGCGTATTTTTGTTTTTCCTCTTTGACTTTTTTTAAATGTTTAATAGCTTTTTCGTTCTCTCTGTTTAAGATATATACCAATCCCAAAAGATACTCGGCATGGTCATTATTAGGCCATAGTCTGAGTATAATTTTCAACCTGTTCTTACATTCACCCAATATACCATACTCAAAATAATCTGTCGCCAGATAGATATTATTATCCTTAAGATTTTTAGCCTTCATCTTAGTTTCAGCTAAAACCACTTTTGCTTTAGCTATAGAATCTTTCAAATATTTTTTAATTTTACCAATAACCATTTTAGTCCATTTTTTTTGATAATTCTTCAATAATCTCTCTTTTTAACTCCACATTATTCCTTTTGCCGGTACTAAATAAGGGGAAATTCTCCTTATATAATACAATTCGCGGTAAAAATAATTCAGAAACTCCATTGTTTTTTATATAACTCTGCAAAGTCTCCTTATTCACCATTTTATTATTAGTGGCTAAAACTATTTGTTCTCCCTTACTTTCATGCGGAATAGAAACTGCTCCGTACTGAAATTCAGTCTTCATCCATTCATAGCACTTTTCAACCATATTTTCAACTGCCGTCAGTGATACCATTTCCCCACCTATTTTCGCAAACCTTTTAATTCTATCGGTTATGTAGAAAAAACCAGCTTCATCAACATAACCTATATCACCGGTTTCATACCATCCATCTTCAACCGGAATAACTACACCAGGCTCAGTTGACTTCATATAACCCTTCATAATATTTGGTCCTTTTACACATAAAATACCACCGTTATCTATACCGTCAATATGTTTAAATTTATATTCCAATCCAGGTAGTAGTTGACCTATAGAACCAAACCTGCAATATACCAGATTATTAGCTGTCAAAACAGGGGAACACTCGGTCGCACCGTATCCTTCCAGAAGCCTAACGCCAAATCTTTCCGACCAAGTATTTCTTGTATCCTGTCTTACAGATTCAGCTCCACCCAATATAAATCTTATGCTATTAAAATCATATGGATGTGCTACCTTTGCATAGCCTTTGAAAAAGGTGTCAGTAGCAAACATAGCTGTAGCTCCTATTTCATAAACTAATTCCGGTATAATTCTATAATGCAACGGAGAAGGATACAGAAAAACTTTGCCACCAACAAGTAAAGGAAAAACAGTTCCAACGGTTAAACCAAAACAATGGAACATAGGAAGAATATTGAAAACAACATCAGTATTATTTATATCTATCATGCATTTACACTGCATTATATTTGCAACTAGATTTGAATGTGTTATTACAACAGCTTTTGGTGCCCCTTCAGAGCCAGATGTAAATAATATAGCACATTTTTTATCTCCACTATACTTAAATGGTACATCCTTAATTTTATACTGCCACAGTGCCTTAATTTTATCCTTAATCGTGAATGTTTTAGCGACATCTTCCAGATAATATATTTTTATTCCTGCGCTTTCCAGAGCATATATAAGCTCATCCAACTTTGCAACTTCTACAAATTCTTTTGAAGTTAATATATTATTTATAACTGCTGTTCTGCACATAGAAAGAACATTTGCACTACCACTGGAAAAATTCAGCATAGCCGGCACTCTATCGTATGCCAATAATCCAAAGAAACTACAGAGATTAGCACAGGAATTTGGCAGCAAAACCCCAACATTTTCTTGTTCTGCAAATTGTTCTTTAAAATAATTCCCAAGTATAAAACTTTTTATTACAACATCCTTATAGGTCTGCGGCTTTCTTTTGGAATCTTCTAAAACAAAAGGTCTTTTAAATAAGCCGCGTTTTCCATGAATTTTAGATGACTTTATAAACAAATTGAATAAGGATATTCTACTATTATATATAGTTTTAAAATTCATTTCCAACATTATTCTATGAACCAGGTGACTTAAATAGTCTCTTTCTCTTCTTAACTCTTCTTTTAGTTTTATTTCTACCGGTTTTCCAATATTTATAGTTATTTTGGGTAGTGGTCTCATTGGCATTTTACTCTTTAACTCAGAGAAATAACTATATTCCATGCCTTCTATCCAAACGGGAATCAATGGCGCATTAGCCTTATCAGCTAATATTCCGGGCGCTTCATAAATTTTCATTATACCACCACTTCGAGTAACTCTGCCTTCCGGAAATATCAAACAACTTCTACCCTCTTCTAATTTTGCCAGAACCTCTTTTATGGATTTTGGTTCTATAGGATTAAATTCCACAATATCTGCTTTTCTCAGAAAAAATCTAACTAGTTTTTTTCTCAACAAAGAGCTGCTTAGCACCATCACTGGATTATTCGGCAAAAAAGCATACAAAACTATTGGATCTAAATAGGACACATGATTTGAGATAAATATTCCAACTTTAGGTAAGTCAGCGTACTTAACCTCAAACCTACACCTAACCTTCATTAACCTTAAAATCTGTCTTAAAATGAACTTTCTAATCATCTTTTGCCTTATTTATTAATCATTTTCATTCAAATATCTTAAAACCGTAGTGTTTTAAAAATCTTATATCCCCATCATAAAGATTTCTCATATCTTTTATTCCATATTTTAACATTGCCATTCTTTCTATACCAAAAGCAAAAGCAAAACCTTGATATTCAGTATTATCCATACCAACATTCTTTAGAACATTCGGATGTAGCATACCAGCACCAAGTATTTCAATCCAGCTATCTCCATCTCCTAAAATAATTCTGTCAGACTCCTTTCTATATTTTATATCAACCTCCACACTAGGACTTGTGAAAGGAAAATAACTAGGCCTAAATCTCAGCGGAATATTATCTAAATCGAAAAATTTTTTCATTATGGTAATTAAACAATTTTTCAAATCTTGCATATTTATATTTTTATCTACATAAACTGCATCAAACTGATGAAACATAGGACAATGAGTTGCGTCCATTTCACTTCTGAAATTTTTTCCTATAGTAAAAAATTTAAAAGGTGGTTTTTTATTTTTCATTTCTCTAGAATCTACAGAAGTTGTTTGAGTTCTAAGCAAAATGACATCATCATCTCCTTCATTATTTTTAAGATAGAAGGTATCCTGCATTTGTCTAGCCGGATGGTGTTTAGGGATATTCAGTCCCTCAAAACAATTCCAGTCGTTCTCTATTTCCGAACCACTAACTATTGAAAATCCCATAGAATAAAGAATTTCTCTAAACTCCTGCTGAACTTTGGATATTGGATGCATAAGACCGATATTAGATTGTCTAACAGGCAGCGTAATATCTAGAGCTTCTTTCTTCAATTCCTCTTCTATTAAACTATTTTTTATTGATTTTTCTAATTCATCTATCTTTTTTTCAAAAAAACTTCTAATTTCGTTGATTTTCGAACCAAATTCTTTCTTTTTTTCTATTGTTAAGGTTGATATATTTTTAAATAACTCGTTTATTTCGCTCTTTTTTCCAAGAAAATTGGACTTTAATTCTTTTAATTGCCCCATATCCTTGACAGATTCTATTTTATTTAAAAAGTTGGCTCTAATTTTTTCTAAATCCATATAAATTAATTAAGAATGTGACAAAATTCATTATAGCATTTAAAATGATTTTATCAAGTTTAAATAGAAGTTATAGATTATCTTTAATTTTCCTTAAATGTTTATCCTTAGTAAACAATATATAAAAAATCAACACCAAAACAGCATAAGCATATGCCAAAAACATAAAACCCATTCGATATGAATATTTAGCAGAAATTAATCCAAAAAATCGCAGAAATAACAATTTAGACATTGAATCAATAAAACTGCTTATAGAAACTATAATAGACCTTGATTTTGCTGGAATTAATCTCTGTATTTTAGGATAAAATAATAAATCCCCGCTTTGGATGCAGAAAAAATAAAGAATATTCATAATATAGCATAAAAGTCCACATTCGTTATAAATATATACCGATAAAATACAAAATATCCCACCGACCAAAAATAGTCTGGCACTATTATATACATCTTTTTTTATAAAGTAATCTATCAAAGCGGCTTGCATAAGAGCAACTAATAAAACCTGTAGAGGAATCATTTTTCCAACACTCATAAAACTAAATTCTATTTCCTTATAAAAAAGCGAAGAATAGTTTATGAAGATCATCCAAATACCATACCAAACCCCTTCAAATAATATAAAGTTTCTTAACGTACGATGCCTACAAATATACCTAAAACCATTTTTAATGGATTTGAGATAGTCAGTATTCAACTTTTTTAAATTTTCATTACTGTGCTCATTCATTGATATTATCACCATTAAATATAAAATTAACACAAAAATATCTATTAATATAAGGTAATCCATATTGTCATACTTCATAAGTATACCAGCCAGAAACGCTGATATCATCAGAGCAAAATAATGTATTATTTTTGCCCTACTTTTATATTTTATAAATTCATTCATTATATCTAAATACTTTATATTGTTGTAGAGCAACGATTCCTTTGAGCCAGAAAATATAGTTTCATACAAACCGCAAAAACTATAAAAGATACAAAAAGTAAAAAAATTTTTCTCGAAAAATATCAAAATATAACCGATTATGTAGAATAAGATTCCAGATATTAAACTTTTTTTGCAACCAAAATAGTCTGATATGGCGCCAGTTGGTATTTCTACCAAGGCTGACATGATACTAAAAGTAGATATTATTAGACTTACTTGTACTGGAGTTAGAGTCGAGTTTAGTAGTAAAACTAAATATTGTTTTAGAAAAAGAAAACCTTTCAAAAAATAAATTGCATAGTACTGCAGTAAGAACTTCTTTTTTTCGTCCATCTATTATAGCATATAAAAAATTAACTCTTTTACTGATGATATAGGATTTATTTTGAAAAATCAATAAGTTTTAGGGATGCCATAAGAGATTATTTACTAATGATTGATAAATTATATAAAAAACAATGAGATATAAGGATAAAACAAAGTAATAATAAAAAATTTTAACAAACGCGAATTACTAAAATATCTAGTAATTATTTAACTATAATCAGCTATTGGTGAGCAAATCCTTTATACTTATTGACTTAGTATTGAAAATACCAAATTGTTATCTATTATAGGTGTTAGGTTCACAAAATTACTAAAAGTAGAAAAATATGGAAAGAAATGCGAATGGAAATAAAAATAAAAACCGATCTAAGACCAAAAAGTCTAACCATAGTAATAAACAAATAAATACAAAAAATAAGACTAAGCATAGTAAGCCGTCAAGTCTAGATATTCTAAAAGTAGAAGGACCCAAATATAAAAATAATAGAGAAAGCTTTTATAAGATCTTAAAAAGGTATAATGTTGATAAAGATAGATTTTTACAAAATATTCTTAGAGAACAAAAATTATTGTTGAAAAAACAAGAATTTGAAAAATATTATGAAAAACCAGTTGATATTTCTAATTTCCTAAATACTTTAGGAAGTTTCTATAAAAAACAGGATATAGTAAAAGCATTAGCAGCACTGAATGAACAAAAATCAAGCCAAGAAGAACCTTTTAAAAATTTAGATGAATATCTAATTTGTTTGAGTGAACAAATAAAAAAACAAATTGATAACTTTAGCATAGTAAGTTTAGCTAATACTCTTAATTACTTAATCAATATGTTTTTGTCTGACGAAGAAACAGAAGAAACAAAAAGTACCATTATAAATTGTATAAATAGTAGTCTTTTAACTAAAGTTGATGAACTCTATAGATCTTTTAATATAGATATAGATGGATTAGAAGAAATATTATTAAATAGTGAAGCTTCAAATAAAAAACATTCTAGAAATAAGTTGAATAAGTTAGATGAAGATTTAAAAAAACTAGAAGATCAATTAAATTTAAAGGATATAAATAGTAAAACAGAAAATAATTCTGTAGAAACCATTAAAAAAAGGATAAATAAAATTAAAATTGCCTCAAATAAGACTAAATACACTCTTAAGAGAAATTTATTTTTTCTAAAAAATGTTTTAGAAATACCTATAGAAGATCTGGGCTTTTTAAAAGAAATTTTAAAAGAAAAAATACCATTAAATGAACAACATAAAGCAACTAGTCTAGAAAACGATATTAAGGGATTTTTAAAAAATAATAAGGATGTAACTAAAGATAGTATAAAAGAAGAAAAATCTATTGAGTATATAGATAATAATTTTGATTATGGTCATCCAATTGATTTTACATTCGAATATAAAGGCAAAACCATATATTGCGAAGCTGATGGGCCAACTCATTTCTTAAACTCCGAACAAATAGAAGATAATAAAACTCCACAAACAAAAATTAGAGATAAAATAAATAAGTTTATTGTATCAGAAATGAATAAAGAGAAACAAATAGGAGAAAAAGATTATATCTATTATATTACTGTACCAGCAAGTGAGTGCAAAAATAAAGAAATGTTCTTTGATTATCTCGATGGAGAGCTAGAACTAGAAATTGCTAAGACATCGTCATTGTTGCAAAAAGAGTCTGAGAAAATTATTAGAATTTTAGAAGGAAATAATCCAAATAAAACAAATAGTTTACCGTCATTAAATAGTCATGTAGATACTGGCCAAAATACTCCTGAATATCCAATTGGAGAAACTATCAAAAAAGCCATGGAAGAAATAACTAACGATAAAAGGTTAAAAAGAACTCAGAGCCATCCTATAAAACTAAGTTAAATTTGATAGAATGTTAAATTAGAATGATAACAAAATAAATTATAAATATACTAACGTCTTAATTAATAAATTTGGTCTTCTTACCTAGATAGGATGATTTTATTTTTGTATTTTAATATTTGGTTATACTATACAATAAATACGATTAGCAATATAATAAATCTATTATCTAGGTAGAGGTTTAATAGTCAACAGTTGATTATACTTAAATAATTACTAGATATTTCAGTAAAACAATTTATGTTTGCTATAATTTTTTTATTCTTACAATATTTACATTCTGTATTCCTTGCTTTTTATAATAATTTATCAACTATTGACAAGCAATCCCTTAGATACCCACCTCAACATTGACAAAATTATTAGTTAATCTAATATACTACCCAATTAGTTATTAAATTTTTTTCAATAAATGAGAGTAGCATCTTCAATAAAAACTTGTAAAAACAGAGATAAAAATTGTAAAGTAGTTAGAAGAAAAAAGTCCAGAAAAGATGGGTCACAAAAGACAGTAATCGTTGTTATAAACAAGAAGAATCCAAGATTTAAAGTATCTCAAGGATGATGCCCGGTACATCCTATAGTTATTTTAGAGAATACGCATATCCATTGTGCGTATCATTTTTTTTGTGTCTATCATTAACAAAACTCATAATAATTCTCTTAACGAGGCATAAAAAATTCCAACCTATAAGAGTAGAAGGGCCAGAAACACACAAGGCTAAAGCAAAGACACCAACAATGGGTGGTCTCGCAATTTCTCTTTCTATAGCCGTATCAATGCTATTATTTTGCAACATAAGGCAATACTATAACATAATAGCACTAATATTAATTGTATCTTTCTCACTTATTGGTTTTCTTGATGATATGATGAAGGTATTTTTTAATGATACCAAAGGTTTTCAAGGCATCAAGAAACTATTTTTACAACTAACTATAACATTGCTTTGCATGTTATACTTATGTTATTCAAATCAGGATTACATCGACTTTGGAATAAAATTGCCACTAATAAATATAACTATACCTTTTTGGTATCTGATGCCTTTGGTATATACCCTTATAATATGTGGTTCCTCTAATGCTTCCAATATAACTGATGGTCTGGACGGTCTGCTATCTATTCCGGTTATTTTTATAGCTATATCAATACTGACGGTGGTTTTTATGTTTTGTAGCGGATCAAAATTCACAAACATTAATCTAAGCTATTCATTATTGAACGATTTAGCAAAAATATTATTCGCTGTAGTAGGAGCTTTTGCAGCTTTTATGCTTTATAATAGGCACCCAGCAAAAATATTTATGGGAGATGTTGGTAGTCTCATGATAGGGGCACTTTTATGCTATATATCTGTTCTTCTTAAAATAGAAATTATCTATGCTGTAATGGCAGCTCTATTTATTGGAGAAATTTTTTCAACTATACTACAGGTTGGTTATTTTAAATTAACTAAAGGGAAGAGACTATTTAAAATGGCTCCATTCCACCATCATCTAGAAAAAAGTGGTTGGGCCGAAGTTAAAGTTACTAGAACCTTATGGATATTTAATTTTATTTGCTGTTTAGCAGGGATAATACTGATTTTTTTATAAAGAACGGATATCTAAAAGTCACAGGTAATAATATAAAATATGGGATAAATAATAATATTAATAATGCAAAAATTAGGTTAAATTATGGTAAAAAAAGAAAGACATAAAATGGCAGTAGCTGTATATGCTATAATAATTAGAAATAACAAAATATTACTATCATTAAGAAAAAACACTGGTTTTAGAGATGGTTACTATAGCCTTGTAGCCGGTCATGTTGAAGCCGAAGAAACAATTGATGAAGCTATGGTTAGAGAACTTAAAGAAGAGACAAATATTGAAGTAGAATTGGAATCTTTAGAATTGGCTACCGTTATGTGCCGTCTTGGCAAAGGGGAAGATGATGATTATATGGATTTCTTTTTTCTAATTAATGATTATAAAGGAGAAATTAAAAATAATGAGGAAGAAAAGTGCGGAGAACTTGGTTTTTTTGATTTAGATAACATGCCATCTAATACTATAGACTACGTGGTTAAAGCGATCACTAATGCTTTAAGTGGCAAGAGATATGATAACTTTTAGTTGAAATTCTGGCTTTGGTCCCCATCTCTTGATTATATATCTGTTTTAATTAGTGTTATTAATAATTTTAGAATTATTTAATAAATTTCATATATGTTTAATTTTTATTGATTTTTCAATTAATTTCGAAGATCTTTTCAAGAAATTGAAACCAGAGCCAGAACTTCAACTAAAATTTATCCAAAGACAAAAAATTAAAAAAATAGAATTCCTAATACTTTTGCGTTATAATCTATAGTCATATCATAACGCAATTTCGTGTTATTATTATCGCTAAATGATAATTTTTACGCCATAATCATAAATTAAATCATCAGTATTTTAATCTTCGTCATAATCCATTTCTTGCCTATAAAATCTGATTCTGCTCATAGTTTCATCCGACATAGTAAATCCACTTATACAATCTCTAATACTATTACATGAACCGTCACTTCTTACAGTTAATCTCTTACCTTCAGGTACATTTAATGTAGGATTACGACCTCTAGCTATAAATTTCCCATTTTCCATTGAAACGGTTGTATTTGCTTTTATTTCAATTTTACTAATTTTAACATCTTTATTTTTTAATAATACAAGAAATAAATCACTTCCATCTTCATCAATTTCTTCATTTTCATTATTATTGTTATTATTTGTATCATCAAATGTATAATTATCATTGTTATTTGTCTGTATATCAGGATTTTGTATTAAAAATGCCCTACCTATACCACTACCTATTGCTATGGGAATTCTAAGAAATGTATTTTCCTCTCCTCCAACACTAACACTACTTTTATCCAAACCTAAATTTCTCTTAGTCTTGGCAAAATTTTTCTCGTTACTTTCAACACCTTCAAAAGTTAGGATAGTGTTGTCGCCATCACTACAAATATTATCTCCTATTACAATTGTGGCTCTTGTACCAAAATTATTTATAAAATTAAGTTGTGAACCACCAAACATAGTAATATCTTTCCACTGTCCTTCATTATTTTCTAATATCCTATTACCAAATAATTCAAAGCGTGAATTGGCACCATATAGATTAATATTTACTTTTCCTCCGTTTTCTAAAATACAATGTGCTAAATTTGCCATTACATATATAGAATTGCCATTTATAGTTAAAACAGACTTCCTATCAACACCAACTAACGACGTAATAGATCTACCAATAACTCTATTATTACTGATATTTACTATTCTTGTATTGGGTGCCCCAATAGTAGTTTCTCTAGAATTTTTAAGTAAATATACACCAACTCCTGTTGAACTGATATCATTATCAGTCATGTATATATATTCACCATTTACTTCTAAGATAGAAACATCGTTAGCATTATTACCAATTAATTTAACATTCATTATACCTCTAACAGTATTATTACTTATATCTACTATTTTTGCCCCCGTTTTTCCAATTCTTGTTAATTTAGAAGTTCTAGTTAGATAAGCAGAATTAGTTTCTGAATTAATTAAATTGTCCCTCATAATTACAAAATCAGAATCTAGACCTAAAATATCGGAAGAAATACCATTTTCAAGTAAAGTAGTACCACCATTTCTCGAATAAATTCTATTAGCAGTAAATAATATATAATCAATTCTTATATTCATCGATCCGTGATTCTCAATTAAAGCATCATTAGCCTCTACTCCTATCGCAGCGCATACAGAGTCCCTTTGATTAGAGTTTATATTTATAACAGGTTTTATTGGAGGCAGCAAGTTTATAGTATTATTATTTAAACGATTAAGAAGCCAAAAAAACCAATCTTCTCCTATTTCAAAGCTAGCAAATCTTCCGGTTAATAATACACCACCTCCGATGTTGTTATTACTTTGCATAAACACCTTTTCTTTTACCAGATACTTAAAGCTTAAAGCCCCCATTTCATCGCCATCAAACAAAGTTTGTATTGTCTCTTGAGGCAATTGAATTGATCTATATCCTCTTCTACTGTTCCTATTTCGACTTTTAATTTCTGTTTCTTCTATGTCGTCATGTTTATATGTTATCTTTTCTGGCTTTATGGTTATAATCCCATTATCCCTACTTGCTCCAATCAAATCGAGTCTATTCACTATTGGATTATATATATAATTTCTAATTGGCGTAACTATCAGTAATACAATTGAATACAAAATATAAAAAATACCCTTTAAAAAACTTTCAAACATTTATTCGCCTAAAATTATTATTAATAATAAGTATTATATCATATTATTTTTAACGTTCAATAGAGGGTAAAATATTTTTTGGTGTTGCACATTTCATTAATCCATTTTTAGACTTTTATATATAAAATAAATACATAATTATCCATAAATTATGATATAAATTGTTAATAGTATTACAGCCAATTATAATAGGTGAGCTAATGGAGCACAATGTTTCTTTGAATTTTAGTACAATTCAACATCTAACAGTTAACTCTAAATAAACAACTCCCGGTACAAGCATACAGGGTATTATTGAAATAATTTCAAAACAAAAACCCTATTTCCAAAAATCTCCCTGAATTTTCAATGCTAAATCAGCTAACTGTCCAATATCATCCTTATCAGAAACCTTATTTTTTCTACTAAAGCCACACCTAATACATCTATGTAGTATCACGAAAACACCATCTTTTTGCGATATTTCAACCGGCTCCATAAGACCACAACAATCACATAATCTATCACCAGGATTTATATCAACATGCTTAGAAAAAAAACAATTAGGGCAATGATTGGTAAAACCATTACCAACAACAAATGTGCCACAATTTTCACATATAAAATCTTCTTTTCTTTTGGTAAATTTTTTCATAGTTTATCAATCATTTATTCAGCTAAATGCCAGGTTGTACCATCCTTAGTATCAACTAAAACCACACCCATATTTTTTAACTCTTCCCTAATTTTATCAGATTTATCCCAATCCTTGTTTTTTTTTGCCTCTGTTCTGATTTTTATTAAATCATCTATTTTATCCTTATTAACTAATGATTTACTTTTATCTTCCTTCAAAATAATACTTTCATCAAATAAACCAAGAAATTCAAGGGATTTTCTCAATTTACCATATTCGTGATTTTTGTTAAAATTATTTAATAAAGTTATAGTTTTTGGTGTATTCAGATCATCACATAAAATATCTACTAATTCTTCCGGAACATTAGGGATACTATCTGTATCTATTATATTTTTATGCAGATTTTCCAAATTAATCTTAGCTTCTGCTAATAGTCTTTCATTAAAATCCAGAGGTTTTCGGTAATGATTTTTTAGCATAGCAAATCTTAGTACTGCCCCCGGCAACCCCCTCTCTTTTAGAGAATTTATTAGCACAAAATTGCCTAATGATTTAGACATTTTTTCACCATTAACCATCAAAAAACCAATATGAAACCAAAATCTGGCAAAATCACTACCTTCAAAAGCGCAGCTACTTTGTGCAATCTCATTTTCATGATGTGGAAACTTTAAATCCATGCCTCCACAATGTATATCAAAATCCTTGCCTAAACATTCATAACTCATAGCCGAGCATTCTATATGCCATCCGGGTCTACCTAAACCCCAAGGACTGTTAAATTTGCAAGATTCATCGTCAGTATCTAAAATTGGTTTCCATAATGCAAAATCCAGCGGATTTTTTTTGTTATCATTACTATCAATACGAACTCCATTCAGTAAATTATCGGTATTAATATGTGATAACCTACCATAATCTCCATAGCTATTAACATCAAAAAAAACGCCTCCATCTGCAATATAGGCGTGACCATTATCTATTATCCTCTCTATAAATTGTATAATATTTTCAATATTATCACTTACTTTAGGCTCATAATCCGGTCTAATGTTGTTTATATAGGACATACTATCATCGCAGGATTTTATAATTTCATCAGTTAGATTATGAATAGATATATTCTTTTCTTTTGTTCTTTTAATTATTTTATCATCAATGTCTGTTATATTTCTGACATAGATAATTTTATCATACAGAAGTCTCAGCAATCTAACCAAAATATCTACAAATATGGTTGTTCTCGCATGACCTATATGTGCGTCATCGTATACCGTTAGACCACAGGAATATAATTTCACACAAGCAGAATCTATAGGTTTAAATTCTTCAACTTTACCATCTAAAGTGTTAAAAATCCTAAGTTTTTTCATCTAGATTTATTCATCATCAGGCTTTTTTTGAATATTTTTTCCTTCAGGTACTCTTCCTTCAGCTATTCTCTTTAATTCACAATTTATATTAGCACCATAGTCAACTGCTAAAAATTTATATTCAAGTACTCCATTTACAACAGCTGTATCGGACATATTTATTTTTTCACTAAAGGCATTACCATCAAAATTCCCTTTTATGTTAAAAACAGAGCATTTAACATTACCTTTCACCCTACCACTCTCTCTAATGGTAACTATATTTGCAAAAATATTACCTTCTACAGAGCCTTCTATTTCAATACTTTCTCCATTATTTATATCTCCCACAATAACAACACTTCCGGATATCAATGACGGATTAGTATCTTTCGTTGAATTCTTAATTAATGCCATAAATATACCTCAAATTATTAAAATCCCATTCTTTTCCCAACATCTAGAAATCTACTAGGGTCATAACTAACTTTATTAACTTTAACTTCATAATGCAAATGATCACCGGTAGCTCGACCAGATCTACCTTGAACAGCTATAGTTGTACCTCTTTTAACAACATCTCCTTGTTTTACCAATGGTTTTCTCAGATGAGCGTAAACGGTTTCTATACCATTTCCATGATCCACAACTATAACATTACCAAAACCTTGTTTCATACCAACAAGCTTAACCTTTCCATCTGCAGTAGCTAGTACATTTGAGTTATATGGCCCAGCAAAATCCAAACCTTTGTGTAATTTTTTAGTTTTTAAAAATGGATCAACTCTATCTCCATATTTACTTGTAAGGTAATAATTTTTCATTGGTTTGGAAACCGGGATAGAATTCATAAATGACTCAAGATATGTCAAATAGCTTAAACTACCATCTATACCTGTAACTTTCTTATTTTTAGAGTTGCTCTCATAAAGTTTATCTATTTTTTCCGATAGAGCAACCCCATTAAGAGTATCTTTTAAACCGCTTATTCTTGATTCAACTGCAACTTTTATGGATGACATATTGTAATCTATCCTTTCCAAAACCGGTAATATATTCCTATATTCCGCCGTATTCAACACCCTGTTATTTTTTGTAGAATAGGAAATCATCCTGTCCTTATCCAAATCAAACTTAGCAAATTTATCGTAGTTATTTATGGTATCAAAATATTTGCTAAAGTTTTCTATTGCTACGTTCAATACTTGAATTTCCTTACTCAACTCATTATTTGTCAACTTTAGATTTTTTAATTCCGCAAGTCTTCTATTTTCACTACCAATATTAATAAAAAAGAATATACTGGTAACCAATATCCAACAACAAGTAGCAAAAATACTTACCCTTTCTATCAGACGAATCTCTTTTGTCTTTATTTTTTCGCCTGATATTACAACTATCTTTTTGCTCTCTTTGTTGATTTTACTGCGGGTCACCTGTTTAAGCATTTAATCTCTATAGCAGAGATAGTAGCTACATTTTGATAAAAATCAATAGGTATTTTATCTGGAAAATTAGATTGCTTACTGATGAGTAATTATAATAGATGTAGATGATTACTGGATTTTCTAATAAAAATTCATATTTATTATAATTTTTTATTTTTACGTTGTTTTTACTTTATCTAAATATTCCATTATTTTTTATAATTTATCAGCTATTAGTAGGCAAACTCTAAAAAAACTCCCCAAAACATCCTTGCTATTTTAAACTAACAAATTATTATCAAAGCATAAAATATTAGGAAACAAACACAATGTCCGAAAATGGCGATATAGCAACAAAAGCAAGAAATGGCGTTGTATTACTAATGGCCTTTTTATGTAGTCTATTGGTGTTATACGTAGTTGCTGGATTATTAACCGTTCTTGCTCTAAGGGGAGTAACATACGTCAAAAGAATAACTGTAGGACAGACATTAAACAGCTTCATTAACATAATAACTGTTGAAATGGCAAGACAATGGAGATATGTAATAAAAAATTATAAACTATTCCCAAAATATAAAGCCTATTTCCTAAAAATAACATTACCAACAATCATACCTGTTTCTGTATATCTCTATCTAATAATCAAACATTTTGATGCTATAACCGATTGGAAGCCATTTAAACCACCAGAAAGTCAACATGGTGATGCCCATTGGGCAACAAAAAGTGAAATTAAAAAGGCCGGTCTATTTAAAAAACGTGGAATGCTATTGGGAAATTATAAGGGCAAATACCTAATTGAATATAGCTTTCAGCATACATTACTTTTTGCTCCTACCGGTTCCGGTAAAGGTGTTGGTTTCGTAATTCCTAATCTGCTATTTTGGGATGAATCGGTGATAGTTCATGACATAAAACTTGAAAACTATGAGCTTACCAGCGGCTATAGGTTTAAGGGTATGAAACAGAAGGTATATCTTTGGAACCCAGCCGATCAGCAGGGTATAACCCATTGTTATAACCCTATGGATTGGATAGCTAAAGATCAAGGTGGTATGGTGGATGATATTCAGAAAATTGCAAAATTCTTACTACCAAAAGAAGATTTCTGGAATAGTGAGGCTAGATCACTTGTAACTGGACTCATGCTAAGTCTACAGGTTGATGATGAAAGACAAAAAAGTCTTGGAGAAACACTAAGACTAATAAGAAGCGAAGATTTGGCTTATACGCTGGCTGTTATATTGGATACTAAAGGATCTATATTACACCCTATAGCTTACATGAACCTAGGTGCATTTTTAGGTAAAGCTGATAAGGAGCGTTCCGGTGTATGTTCTACTGCATCTTCCGCTCTTGAATTATGGTCCAACCCTTTTGTTGATACGGCTACCTCAAAAAGTCATTTCAATATAGGAAAATTTAGACGAGAACCAAATACATTGTATGTAGGTATTTCTCCTAACAACATTGATCGTCTAAAACCACTACTACAAATATTTTATCAGCAGGCGGCAACAATATTTACAAATAAAATGCCTACAAAAGATGAGAAGTTCGGTGTAATGATGCTACTAGATGAGTTTCCTACACTTGGTGAGATGCAGGAAATTAAGGTAGGAATAGCTTACTATCGTGGTTATCATGTTAAAGTGTTCCTAATCGTTCAGGATACCGACCAGCTGAAAGATATATATAAAGATGCTGGTATGAACTCATTTTTATCCAACTGTACCTACCGAATTACCTATTCGGCTAACAACGCTACAACAGCGAAAATGATATCTGATTTACTTGGTAATAAAACTATAACGACTGAAAGTGGTAGTAAACCTAAATATCTGGATCTTAATCCAGGTAATAGAAGTGTTAGTGTAAGTAAAAGTAGTAGAAATTTGCTGATGCCACAAGAGATTATTACGCTACCTAGGGATGAAGAAATTATACTTATGGAATCTAAAAATCCTATCAGATGTAATAAAATATTCTACTATAAGGACAAAATGTTTACCAGTAGATTGTGGGAGAAGAGCTTTGTGCCAAAACAAAAACCATTTATAATGAAGACAAAACCTAAAGATGAGAACGCTGAAGCTGCAGGGTAATATTATCCCCTGATATAAAAAGTATTATTGTTCATATAATTTATAATTCTCCAATATCTCCTCAGTATCCAATTTAAAACCAGAATCAATAAACATCTTCTTCATATCGGCCAATATCTTTGAATATTCTTTTTTATTTTGAAAACCATGGGCTTCAAGCATATTACCATTTATATGGAATTTTGGTATCTCTATAACATCAATTTCTTTTACAAAATTTAAATACTCCTTCTTATAGTTAAGACACATATTCATCATCACAATATTTTTTACCAAATACCTATTATTCAGCTCAAATAAGAGTTTTTTTAGTGCAGATAGATCAAACTTTTGCAAAATATTTTTCTCTAAGATTTTAATAAAATTTTTTTCTTGTCTAGTCATTAGAAATTTATACTCAATGGCATTTTCAAATGTCAAAAGTGCTATCGGTAACAGATAATTATACTCAAAATTATCAATCATATTCGCCAGAGAATAAAAAATTTCTAAAGATTTAAAAGTTAATTTCTTACCAAAAATTACCTGTAAAATTCCAATATCTTGCATTTTTTGGAGAGAATTCAAAGGATATTTCGCTTCAAAAATCTTATTAAGTTCTTTCGCTACTCTCTCTTTGGATAAATTATTCACACTATTAGCATATTTAGCACAAGCCTCCAATGACCTATAATCCAAAGAATAGGCATAGTAGGAATAAAATCTAAAAAATCTTAAAATTCGCAGATTATCTTCAACTATTCTCTTCTCAGGATCGCCTATAAATCTTATAATACCCTTCTTTAGATCGGAAATACCATCAAAATAATCATAAATGTTACCATTAGCGTCACAATACAGTGCATTTATGGTAAAATCTCTACGTTCGGCATCTACTTTATAATTATCCGTAAATTCTACTATCGCATGTCTTCCATCAGTTTTTATATCTTTTCTCAAGCTTGTTATTTCGAATTTTTGATTATTTATTACGGCTGTAATAGTTCCAAATTCTATTCCTGATTTATAGTATTTTATACCACTTCTATCCAAAATTTCCATTAATTCCTGCGGTTTGTATTTGGTCGCTAAATCATAATCACTTATTTTTTTACCTAAAATATAATTTCGTACACAACCGCCAACTAACCTTATTTCATCACCATTTCTTAACAATAACTTGAATAAAATTTTTATTTCGTTGGTAAAAATTTCAGGCTGGACACGCATGTATTATTATCTCTGAATTATCTATTGAAATTTGAATATCCTTTTTTAGCTGCCGGATAATATTATGAACATCCACAAAAGTTTTATCTTTATCCAACTGAACTTTTACTTGTATAAAAATCCTATCGCCCGATCTCCTTGTTCTCAAATCCGAGTAACTAATTATATCCTTATTTTCGGTTATTATGCCTATAATTATGTCCTTTTTTGAACTTTCTATCTCTTTTGCCATCATATTATTTATAGCACTAATCATAACCTCAAACACCGGCTTCAGAATAAATAAAGTCATAATGATAGCTATAATAGGATCTATTAGATAGTGGTTGTATACAAATTTACAGAAAATAATCGATAAAAATACCCCAAAATTTGTTAAACCATCAGCTCCATAATGCGCTATTTCACTTTTTAATATCAAATTATCATTAGCCTTACAAGATTTATTTAAAATTAATATTATTATAAATGATATTAGTGATGAAATTAACATGACAAAAATCGTTGCGCCTGAATAGTGTAAAAACTTCTTGTTAATTATGTTAATAAATGCAGTTTTATATATAAAATAAACAGTTACCAAAACAAAAACAGACACACAAACAGCAGCTATGTCAGCTATACCATAGAACCCATATTTATAGCTATCATTTTTTTCTTTTATTGAATAATTATAAGCTATTAAAAGTACACTGGAGCTTACTAGGTCGAACATTGAATCGATGCAAAGGGATAATATTGATAGCGAACCGTCAATTTTGAATACAACTAATTTTGCTATTACCAATAATGTTGATAATATCATCGGGGCACTTAAAACTTTATTTAATTTTTGGTAACTCATACAATATCTTAAATTTGTTATACATACTTCAATAGAAGTATAACTTATTTTATATTTTATTGCAAGAAAAATTTATAGTTGTAGTCTGTATTGAAAAAATACTATTTGAAAATGATTATATCCATAATTGCAGCTATCGGAATCGGCAGACAACTTGGCCTAAATAAAAAAGTTCCGTGGAAATTAAAAAAAGATATGGAAACTTTTAAAAAATTAACTTTAAATCACCATATTCTAATGGGCAGAAAGACGTTTGAATCTATAGGAAAACCATTGCCAAATAGAATAAATTTGTTAGTAACCGGTAATAAAAATATTAACGCTAATGGCTGCATGGTGTTTGATTGTTCTTATAAGGCTATAGATTTTGCTAAAGCCAATGGTGAAAAAGAATTGTTCGTAATAGGTGGTGCTACCATATACAATTTTTTTATAGAAAATGATCTGGTTGACAAAATGTATATAACAGAGACAAACTATAATGGCGAGGCAGATACATTTTTTCCAAATTTTGATAAAAATAATTGGAACATAAGTAAAGCTGAAGATTTAGAAAAAAGTGAAAATGACACCTGTAGTGGTAAATTAGTGTTTTATGAAAGAAAGGTGTAAACTATAACGACTAAATTCAACTTTACTTCCCTATACAAAATTTACTAAAAATACCATCCAATACTTCTTCGGTATTTATTTCTCCTGTAATTTTACCAATACAAACGGAAGCAGTTCTAACATTTTCAGCTATAATTTCTATCGGCATTTCATCATAACCATTAGATATATTCCTTAAATATTTCAGCGAATTTTCAAGCTCTATTCGGTATCTTTCATGCGTTATACCGGTATCAACATAGGGTAAAAAATGTTCCTCCAGATATGAATTTATATATTTTATAACATAATCGGTATTTACGTTATTCTTCAGCGACATTTCTATTATATTTGGATACAGCTTCCGAATGTTATCCACTTTCTCTCCTGTTTCCAAAATATCTATTTTATTCAATAAAATTATAGTATTTTCATTTAAAATATCTTTTAGACTATCATCAATGGCTATATCATTAGGTTCCAGCATAAGTATTCTAAAATCAGCATCTTTAGCATTATTTATAGCTCTTCTGACGCCTTCCGATTCAATAGTATCCTTTGTTTCTCTTATACCAGCCGTATCATAAAAAGTCACGGGTATACCAGCTATATCAACAGAAACCTGTATAATATCCCTAGTCGTACCGGCTATATCCGAAACTATTGCCACATCCTTTTTAGCAATAAAATTCAAAAATGTTGATTTACCAACGTTTGGTTTACCTATTATAGATATATTCAAACCATCGTTAATCTTTTGGCCGCATCTGTTATCAGCTAATATTTTCTCAATTTTTTCAATTACCAAATTAGTTTTTTTTGCTATAGTACCGGTTGTATCTTGGTAATTAATATCCTCTTCTTCAGGAAAATCTATCAAAGCTTCTGTATTAGCTAAAATATCAACTATTTCATTTCTTAGACTGGAAAAAATATTGGAATTTCTGCCGGCTAATTGTTCTATGGCTTTTTTGTGTTGTAATTTCGTTTTTGAATTAACTAGATCGGCAATAGATTCCGCCTGTAGAAGATCAAATTTATTGTTTAGAAAAGCCCTCTTGGAAAACTCGCCCCTTTCGGCAAGTCTCACACCATCAATATCAGAAAGGATATTAAATACTCTATCTATTATATATTTGGAGCAGTGCATATTTATTTCACATACATCTTCTCCAGTAAAACTATTTGGTGCTTTAAAAAGAATCAACAATGCTTCATCCAGTAATTCTCCGGATTTATCCTTAAGTTTACATAGTGTAGCTTTCCTATCTTCCAGTTTTTTATTTATCCCAAGCGCGTTCAGGCAACTATATAACCTATCTCCTGATATTCTAATAACATAAATGCTCCCCCTGCCAAAGACAGTAAGAGGAGCAAATATTGTATCCCCAAACATACACAACTCTAAACTATTTTATAATAACCCTATCTCCTATTAAAACCATAAATATACTCAATTTTACTATTTAATTCCATTATTTGGTAATTGTTCTGGTTGTTCTGGTTGTTCTGGTTGAGTAATTGGTTGAGTAGTTTGTTCCATCTGTATAGTCATCTGTTCCGGTTGGGCAGTAGTACCAGCATTTTCCCCGTTGTCATTTATTGCTTCAATATCATTTATGATAATCGTTTGGTCGTGAATTGTTGGTTCCTCTGTTTGTTGACTTCCGTTATCTTGTGGTTGAACGGTATTTTTATCAGATATAGTACCATCATCAACTATATCATTATTATTGTTATCGCCGTCAAAATTAAATCCTTCATCTATAACCTCTTGTCGCTCTGTAGGCGTAGTATTGTCTATGATAATATCGTCATTTTTGATGCTTCCAGAATTAGTACCAATTTCACCATCTGGAGTGGCTTTTAGTAGTAAGTTCTTTTCGTAGGTCATTCCAGCTACGAAACATAATCCCATTGCTAAAATTTGTAATAGTAATTTAAAAAATTTCATAATTATCACTAATGTTTATAATAATGAAAAATTATAATATTATTTGATTAAAATCAATAAAATGTTGTTGAAATTTTTGTATCTATTTCAATTTGACAATTTAGGTATTTGTTTTTTTAGAAAAGCATATTATATTTTAGGTATATTTATGTTAATTTGTAGTTAAGTTATAAATATATAAGGAGAAATGGCTGAGTGGCTGAAAGCACCTTCCTGCTAAGAAGGCATACTGGGTTAACTGGTATCGGGGGTTCGAATCCCCCTTTCTCCGCCACCAATGATTGGGGACATCTCTCTATTTCTTGATTACCTCAATTGATCCCATAATCACCATAATA
>CAPZCD010000008.1 GCA_948744995.1 uncultured Rickettsiales bacterium
GCCGGTTTAAGTTCTTCAGTTATAATATAATTTTTAAGATTATATTTTTTATTATTAATAAATTCTGTAGTTAAGTGATAACCTACTATTAAAAATATTACAGATAAGAATAATATAATAGAATTAATTATTTTATTTTTGTTGTTTGTCATAGGTAAAACTCTCCACAATTGATAAATATATTAGTATGGCAACTTTAAAATAAGTTACCAATATTACTAAGTATAGTAGTATAATCTACTAAAGATAATATACAACATACACAAAAAGTTACTTTTATTGCTTACTTTTTAAACTAAAAAGTATTGGAAAACAAGAAAATATATTTTTTAGCATAAAAATTCATTTAATAACAAGTACTGTTAAAAATTTGATAAGAGTTTTACTAAAAATATTTATTCATATTTTCTACATATTCCCATATAAAAAAATTAGAAAGGAGATTAAGCCAAACCAACCCATTCCACACTAACCTCTTACTCAACGGTTACAGATTTAGCCAAATTACGCGGCTTATCAACATCTATTTCTTTTATAATACTCGTATAGTAAGCCAACAATTGCATTGGCACTACCATTGACAGCAAAATTTCAAACTTATTATTTGTCTCCGGGGTTTGCAAAAAGGCAAACAACTGTTTTCTATTTTCAACTTTATCACCAATAACAATAACTTTACCTTTTCTAGTCAAAACCTCCTCTATAGAGGAAGCATTTTTATCATACAACAAACTGCTATTATTTAGCGCAATTATAAATGTTTTGCTATCAACTAATGCTATTGGACCATGTTTTAGCTCTCCACTGGCTATAGCACTGGTAGGTATATAACTAACCTCTTTTATCTTTAGTGCTCCCTCTAGGGCTAGAGGATACAATAAATTTCTACCTATATAGATTATATGTTTAGTCTTTGCCAACTTCTGAGCAACTTTTCTTATTTCATCCACACGATCTTTATGTAAAGATTCTTCTAAAACTCTAACAGAATTTACAAAATCCTTAACAAGTTTGTGGTACTCATCAGATGTTATATTATTTTTTTGCCTAGCAAGTTCTATTGCAAACAGATAAAGCAGTGATACCTGTGCTGTAAACGCTTTTGTAGAGGCTACACCTATTTCGGTACCGGCCATAGTTTTTAAAACAATATCTGATAGATTAGCTATCGCACTATGGGTGACATTTACTATAGATAAAATATTTTGCTGTTTTTCTCTACAGTAATTTAGAGCAGCTATAGTATCTGCTGTTTCTCCCGATTGAGAAATAAATATAGCTAGCCCACTATCATTTACTGGGCTTTTTCTATATCTAAATTCTGATGCTATATCAACATTTACAAAAATTCCTGCTATATCTTCTATAAGGTATTTGGCAACGCATCCAGCATGGTAAGAAGTACCACAAGCAACAATAGTTAGAGAATTTATTGATGACAGATTGAAATTAAATTTTGGTAGCAAAACCTCACTATTTTTTGTATCCACATATTCAGTAATTGTTTTTCTTAACACGTCTGGCTGCTCATAGATTTCTTTTAGCATATGATGCTCGAAACTACCCTTATCGGTGTTGAAATCATCTATTTTTATATGTTCAATTTCTTTAGATATTTTTAAACCATCGGAGCTGTAAAACTCCATATTGAAACTACCAATAATACCTATTTCTCCGTCTTCAAGCGTAATTATTTTATCTGTTACTGCTGAAAAAGCTACAACCGATGAAGAAATATAATTTTCATCTTCGCCGATACCAATTACAAGAGGAGCGTTATTTTTAGTTACAAATATTTTATAGGGATCATATTTATATATTAGTGCTACAGCATAACTTCCGGCTAGTTGTTTTACGGATTTTGCGAAGGCTTCCTTTATATCGTTACTTTTTGTCAGATTATACGATACTAAGTTGCATATAATTTCTGAGTCCGTGTTGCTACTGAATTTATAACCTTCGTTTACTAAGAAATTTCGCAGGTCAACATAATTTTCTATTATACCGTTATGTACTATAGCTATATCATCTTTACAGGAGATATGGGGATGTGCGTTTTCACAGCATACTTTACCATGGGTTGCCCATCTGGTATGAGCTATGGATATATTTGACGATATATCACCATAATCCAGTAATTTTTCCTCTAAATTGCTGATTTTACCAACACTTTTTATTGTTAGGAAATTGCCATTTTTAACAACGGTTATACCACAAGAGTCGTAACCTCTATATTCTAACTGCTTAAGCATGTCTATTGTTTTCCTAGCTATGTCATTCTTTTTGTTTATTATACCTATAATACCGCACATTATCGTCTAATTATATATGTTTTGATAAACTGGTTATTATTATAATCATATTTTTCTAAATAAGCAAATTTCAGAGGGTATACAACAACGGCTGTTGTACGTGACTAAAATTTTCTAATTCCTTATCCCTTTTATTATAGAAGAAATTTGTATTTTAAAGAGCAGCTTAATCTACATATACTTCTTCATTAACCTAAATAAGAGGTGTACCAAAGTTCTTACTAATATTAAATATTACATCAATAAAATTTCTTAGATTTTCACTCAAAACTTTACCTTGTTTTTTAACCAATCTAACCTTTATTTCCGGAAATAAATGACTAATATCTTTAGTTATAAGATCGTTTGCTGATAAGTTTGGTATTCTATTTATATTCGAATAGAATTGAATACCAAGATTCAATCTCACAAAATTCTTTATGGTTTCCCAGTCACTATTTTCGAATGCTATATTTCCAGTTATATTATGTGCCTGGCATATTTTACCATATATGGATAAAATTTTGTCCTTATCAATCAGTAACATATTTTGTTTTTTTAGATCTCTGTAGGTAATTTTGTGATCATCCTTATTAGCAATAGTATTATCCTTATGTACGATTATAGTTGGTTTCAGAGTAAATAGATCATTAATTTTATATTTCGCTTTACTATGTTTTCTATCTTCAGGAAATTCTCCTATAGGATATATAGCTAAATCAACATTATCTCTATCTAAATCATTAAGTGCTTCGGTAAAACTTGAGTTTTTAAGGAAAAATTTTGTGATACTATCACCCTTATTGTCTTGCTTGTATCTGTTTATGCAATCAGGTACTATGTTTGAAACAAATGTATGATGAGCTGATAATCTTATTGTATTTTCATCACTAGGAGTATCATTCTTTGAAAAAAAGTAATCATAAATATAGTCAAATGATTGTATCTTTGGTTTTACGAGTTCATAAAGAAACTCCCCATCTTTTGTCGGTTCAAATTTACCATTTGTTGCTTTAGTAAACAACTCTGTTTTTATTTCTCTCTCTATAGATTGAATCTGTCTGGTTATGGTTGATTGTGATAGACCTAGATCCTTTGCAGTATCGCTATAGCTACCGTTTTCATATACTTTGCAGAAACCCCTTAGAGGTACTATTATGTTAGTTTTATACCAAAGATTTTTGATTTTCTTAACATTCATAATAATGATGCTTATTTTTTGTATACGTTATAATTATATATATTTATGTCAATATATGAAATATAATGCGAGTATAACTACTTCTAGTAATACCCGCACTAGATAATATATCTTAAAAAGATATAATACCATTTCTACTAGAATTTAAAAACTTCACCTGCATATCTGGCTATATCTTCTAGCTCTTCTTCTATTCTCATGAGCTCATTATATTTAGCTATTCTATCAGTTCTACAGAGAGAACCGGTTTTTATTTGACCTGCATTTGTTCCAACAACAACGTGAGTTATAGTAGTATCTTCTGTTTCGCCAGATCTATGGGAAACTATTGTATTATAACCATTTCTTTGTGCTAAAGATATAGTATCTAATGTTTCCGTTAATGTACCTATTTGATTAAGTTTTATAAGTATAGCGTTCCCCATGCCTTCTTCTATACCTCGTGTCAAAAGTTTAGGATTAGTTACAAATAGGTCATCACCAACAAATTGTATCCTATCACCAAGAGCTTCGGTAGCATTTCTCCAACCTTCATAATCATCTTCCTGCATAGCATCTTCAATAGAAAATATTGGATACTCAGCTACAAGATTTTCATAGTATTTTATTAGTTGATCAGAATTTAGTGAGTGTTTTTCAATAAGGTATTTGCCATTGTCGTAGAACTCATTTGAAGCACAATCTAGAGCAAATTTGAAGTCGTCGCCGAGACTATAACCAGCCATTTGTACCGCTTCACACATGAAATCTAAAGCTTCTGTTGAGGATTTTAATGCTGGTGCAAAACCACCTTCATCTCCGACACTAACCGTATAACCACTAGATTTTAGTATTTTCTTAAGGTTATGAAACACTTCGGAACCCATTCTTACTGCCTCGGCAATACTATGAGCTCCAATAGGTGCAATCATAAATTCCTGAATATCTATACCACTATCGGCATGAGCACCACCATTTATGACATTCATCATAGGTACTGGGAGAATGTAACCATTAACACCACCTATATATCTATATAATGGTAGATTTTGATAATCGGCTGCTGCACGAGCAGTAGCTAAAGAAACAGCTAAAATAGCATTAGCACCAAGATTTGTTTTGTTTTCAGTTCCATCTAGGTCTATCATAATCGCGTCTATTAGTCTCTGGTCTAAGGCATCATTTCCAATTAGATTTTCAGATATAATTGTGTTAACGTTTTCAACTGCTTTTAACACACCTTTTCCCATGTATCTATTCTTGTCACCATCTCTTAACTCGCAAGCTTCGTGGCTGCCGGTGGATGCTCCAGAAGGTACTATGGCTCTACCAAATGAACCATCTTCTAAATATACTTCAGCCTCTACGGTTGGATTGCCTCTGGAATCTAAAACTTCTCTTGCTTTAATATCTGTAATTTCTGACATAATAAACTTATAATAATATTATTAACTGCTGTTAAAATAGTAATTTAAATGTTAATTTCAATAAAAAAGCCGGCATAAATACCGGCTATATACATAAATATTAACAAAAGTATAACTTACTTAATCTTATACCTGTACTCAAATGAAAATTTATTATTGAGTAAATTTGTAGTTTTGGTTCCGTTATAGGATAACGAGAGTTTGGAACTACTATTTATATTATAGGAAATATTAACACTATAACTAAATGACAATCTATCTGCGTCTTTTACATCATCAACGTGATATTTTAATCCAGCTGGAGTTTCTACATCAAAACCATTACTTCCAGTTGATAGAATATCGCATGATATGCCAAGTTTTAAACTAATAGCTATAATATCGCTTAAATTTCCCATAGGAATATCATATCTAACATTAGTTTTTAACGATAGGTAGATATTATCTTTTGAACTAATATTTTGACCTAAATTATCCTGATAACTATCTTGACTTCCAGAAATAAAGCCAATACCAATTTCTGGTGTAATGCCAATATTATTAAATTTATAGCCACCTAAAACATCCACTGCGATTATGCCGGCAGATTTATTTGATTTATTATTCGCAAGATTAATGACATACATCATCCCATTTTCTGGATTAATACTGTCTTCCTTAAAGGATGTATCTTCTTTTTCTGAAGACTTAACATAGCTTACTATACCATATATAAACAATTTGTCTCCATTAACTGATTCTAAAATACCATATTTAGAATATAAAGACATTATTAGAGAATTAATTCTAGATTCTCTATATGAGCCTTCCAAACTATTTATATCAAGCATAAAAGAAGCTCCTAATATCATTTTGTTTTCCAGCAAACCAAAATCGCTACCAATTAACAACCCAAAGTTTCTTATATTTCTATCGCCATCAGATGCTTCTAGTTTACCAAAGCCATAGTTAAATTTAGCGAATACACCAATATAATTATCTGATCTTTTAGCTATGCCGTTTCCACCATTAGCACTTGCAAACAACATCATTCCGGAATCTGCAGAATTAACAGAAGCTACATTCTCAAATATTCTATCACTCAAAACATCGGTTACAGTCTTAAGAGAAGACAAACCTATCGTTCCAGTCATTCCGGAATTGTTTTCATTTGCATCCGGCATTTGAACGTTATTTATAATGCTAGTAATTTTTGTCTTGTCTTGTCTTTTTTTAAATATGTTTTTAGCTAGTTCATAAATCTTTAAAGAATAATTATCAAAATTACTATTGCCAGAAACTATATGAAAACCACCATTGCTTGTAGCAAGACGACTAATCTCGGTCGAGGAGGCTAAAATTTCAGCCTCTAGAGCATTTAAACCACCATTTTCTATAAGACTATTTAATAGATCTTCTCCGGTACGAAAACCTAGGGTAACAACGAAACCATGGATATTATCAAAATATTCAACTTCACGGGTTTCAAAAGTTTTGTCACTATCATAATCTAAAAGATCTTTAAAATTTTTATTTTTATCATAAACAAATTCAAAATTATCAGGAGAAGCTAAAGTAAACTTGCCTTCTAAAAAATCTCCTTCTATATCCAATTTAACTTTATCTGTTAGGATTATTTTACCTTTATCAACAGAAGTTCCTATTTTGCCAGCACCGCTAGACAAAGTTTTGTAATCACCGGCCCATTTGAATAAATCAACATTTTTATTCTTATTATTAAGACGAACAATCATCATACCACCTTTCATTTCAAATTTATGGAGTATATACTGACTTCCTGGAGCGCCGGTGTCAAATTCTCGCACATTATCGCCTATGGTAAGTTTGGATTTACCAACTTCATCGCCTGCTGTTATATTTTTATATTCAGATACATTCCTAAAATTATCTGTTTCTAAGCTAGCATAGCCACTCATTTTAACGGTAGCACCTTTATTACCAGCTATACCTTCTATTATTGTTTCTCCAAATTCAAAGACTTTTTTATCGGTACCATCACCATAATCTTGTTTTTTAGCAACAACTGCAATTGATGGCAAATTATTAGGCATAGTTAAATCTAAAATACCACCATCTGCTATTGTTATTTTTAAGTCACCTCCAATACCATTAGTCTCCTTAATATTTCCATTATTATCAGTCCCTATATATCTTGGATTTGTAAATATTATTCCTGCTTTTGTATTAAAAACATAAGTAGGATTTAGTTTGAAATTACCAACATCCATAGTAAATGCGTCAGCATTATACTGAACCTCATTAGCATTATCTTCTTCATTACCAAATTTTATTATTGCCTTTCCATAATTTCCAGAATAATAATAATTTAAGTTCATGTAATTATTCTCGCCATAGCCATACATTTTGAAACTTTTACCAATACCATCATATAAACCATCTGTATCGGTATTATCAAAAATAATATTATTAACAGCAATTATATCTTCACTATTCTTATCATTTTGTTTGAATATAGTGCTATTTGGAATATCGATTACCTGAATATTTAAACTACCAACCTTTACCTGAATATTACCACCATTGTCTCCAGCAACAAAAACAGCTCCTATATTATCAGATAACAGATTTGATTTTAAGTTACTTATTAAAAGTTTGCTATCCTCTTTTCCATTAATCTTAATACTCTCACTAATTTTAAAGAAATATTGACTACCTGTTTTTAAAGCTATATCGATTATACTAATATTCTTGGTTACAGCTCCTCCACCAACAATCAAAGTTCTACTATCGATAAAATCAATTAAATTTGAGCTACTAGTTTTAACCTCATTATTTCCACTTATATTTATACTTTCAGATACAAAACTAACTTCACCACGATTAGCAAATAATGCTTTTTCCCAAGTATTTTTATCCAATGCAAAATCTATACTTTCTTTAGATTTAAAACTAATATCACCATTAGCCATCATTAGATTAGCATCGTATTTTTGTTTAGTTTCATTTCCTGATATAGCTATAGTTTCCGTATTATCATCACCAATTTCTATATTTCCATCATCTGCATTAAATAGACCATAGCTGGAACCACTAAAATCGCTTGTAATACTCTTATCAATTATTATTTTTTTACCTAAAAACTTTATTCCTTTACTTGCTGTAATAAGATAATTTTCCATATTTATATCTTTTTTGGCAAAATTTCCAAATATGGTTTCAAAAGAAAGACTATTACCTATGACTACGGTTTTTTCGGTATTTATTCCTTTTTGAACAAAATTTCCCCATATATCTGTATATCTATCAACCCCACCAGCTATTATTATATCTTGTTTAGGGCCAACAACAAAAGATTGCAGAAATTCATTATTTGATATAGTTAAATCTTCTGTGGAAATTATTTTAATACCAGAACCATCACTATCAATATTTTCATCAATAACAATTGCGCCAATTTTAGAATTTTCTAAAGTAAACTCTTTAGCTTTTATGTCTACCTTATGTGCTCCATTCCCTGTCATTAATACCAATGCTGTATTTATAAATTTTTCGTCAATAACATTCAACTTATTTATATACAAATTGGAGCTACTATTATCTATCATTACTATTTTGTTGTCTCCTGTAGTTTCAACTAAAGCTATATTATTAGCATTGAAGAGATATCGCCCATATGGTAACGTTACAGTAGTATGATCAGTATTTTTAACTAATGAACCGGTAAGAGCAGCTAAATTATCTCTGACATTATCAAGTAAACCGGAAAGATTCAAATTATTAATAACCCTATTATTACTACTAAAGTCGAAACCACCGAATGTAAACTTATTATATTCTTCAGATCCAGTCTTTACCATTTGTGGAACTAATTTATTAATTAAATCTTCATTTATACCACTAATAGTTAAATTAACACTTCCTGATGAATTAACCAAGAACTTACCATTGACTAAATCAAAATTCTTTACATCGGTAATATTCGTAAAATCAACAGTAAGATCTATATCGCCTCTATTCTCAGTTTTAATAACATCATCCTCAAACTTATACTTTTTATCCATTAATTTTAAATATACTTCAACATCATTATTATTTGTAACCAATGGGCCAGAAAGAGTGATGTTATTGCCTTTTACATCTTTAAATAAGTTATCGTTAAGTTTTAAATTTTTTACAACACCGGTGCTGCTGAAATTAAAACCATAGAATTTAAGATCACCACCAGCCATTACCATTCTTGAAACTAAAAACTCATCCACAAAATCCTTATTTACAATACCAAGGTTTATGGTAGCATTTCCTGCTGAATTAACCAAAAATTTACCTTCTTTTAAAGTAAATGCACTTGCATTGATGATTTCCTTGAGATTAACGGTAAAGTCTATATCGCCTTCGGTTTCAGTTTTAATTATATCATCATTGAATGTATACATTTTTTCCGGTAATGTTCCCAAGTTTACCTTCTTGATACTATTATTAACATTTTTTACTAACGAACCGCTAATTGTAATGGAACCATCAATATTATCAAATATTCCCGAAATATCTAAATTATTAATAGTACCTTTGCCGGTAAAATCAAAACCGTTGAATGTAAAATCACCAGTAGCTTTTGCCATATGTTTTGATAATTTTTTTACCAAAGCTTCATTCATACCAAAAACAACTAAGGTAGCATTTCCTGCTGAATTGATTAAAAAATTACCATCAGTTAAATTAAAATTAGCTACCTCTGTGATATTTGTAAAATTAATGGTAAGGTCTATATCACCTTTACCTCTAGTTTTAATAAGATCATCCTTAAATAGATATTTTCTATTTGGTAATGTTCCTAAACTCATATTGATATCGCCATTATTTTCAATTAACGAACCATCAATGGTAATAGAACCTCTAATACTACTAAACAATCCTGAAATGTTTAAATTACTAATAATACCTACATCATTAAAATGAAAACCATTAAATATAAAATCACCTTCAGCTTTTACTATTTGCCCTGATAATTTGGTTGCTAAATCCCCACTGATATTGAAGAGAGTCAATATAGCGTTCCCTGCCGAATTAACCAAAAATTTACCATCAGCTAAATTAAATTTATCTGCATTGACGTTTTTAAAATCAGCAGCAAGGGTTACATTACCTTTACCTTCAGTTATAATAACATCATTTCTAAATGTATATTCCTTGTCTAATAACTCTCCTAAATCTACAGAGACATCTTTGTTATTTTTAACCAACGAGTCAGTAAGAATAACGGAGCCAAGAACCTCCCTAAATAATTCCGAGAGATACAAATTATTAACAACACCCTTATCTCTAAAATCAAAACCAAAAAATACAAAATCACCACCAACTTTTATCTTTCTTAGAGCTAATTTATTCGCTAATTCTTCAGTCACAACACCAAGATTTAATGTAGCATTTCCTACCGAATTGATTAATTCTCCCATTAAAATAATATTATTCGCACTAACATTTGTAAGATTAACATTAAGGTATATATTACCTTTAGTCTCAGTTTTGATAATATCATCATGAAATACATATTTTTTGTTTGGTAAAACTCCTAGATTTGCGGTAACATTATCATCATTTATAATTAATGAACCGTAAATGTTAACGACACCACTTACATTATTAAATAGCCCTGAAAGTTTTAGATCGACAGCCTTATCATTACCACTAAAATCAAGACTATAAAGTATAAGATCACCATTATCACCACTAGTTTTTACTATTTGCTTTGCTAATTTATTTAATAAAGCTTCATCTATATGGCTAATTTTTAAAGTAGCATTTCCAGCCGAATTAACTAAGAATTTGTTATTGGCTAAACTAAATTTATCTGCACTGACATTTTTAAAATCGGCAGTAAAAGTTATATCACCATTACTTAAAGTAGTTATAATATCATTACCAAATATATAATTTTTGTTTGGTAACTCACCTAAATCCACTGCAATATCATTATAACCCCTCACTAATGAATCAACAAGTCTAATAGAACCACTCACATTATTAAATAAGTTTGAAAGATCTAGGTTACTAATGCTGCCTTTGCGTATAAAATCAAAACCATGGAACGTAAGATCACCGGTAATTTCCATTATCTGTGGAACTAATTCATTCAATAAAATTCCGTTTATATTAATAATCTTTAGAAAAATACTTCTAGCTGAACTAATCAAGAATTTGTCCCCAGTTAAAATAAATTTATCTGTGTCACCAATATTCTCAAAGTTAATGGAAATATTTATATTGTCTTCCTCTACATCTGTTGACTCATCACTATTATCAGTAGTTTTGGTTAGCAGAATAACATTATCTTCAAATTTAATAGTTTTTAATATGTTGGCAAAGCTTATAACAAGATTAAGATTATTGCTAGCTGTTTCAATTAATGGATTTTTAACAGTGATATTACCAACTATACTACTAAATAATTCTGTAAGATCTAAATTGTTAGTACTATCCTTACTACTACTGAGTTTAAAACCATTAAACGTGAACTTGCCTTTAGCTTTTACTATTTTTGGTACTAATTCATTTAGTAAATCTACATCTATAGTGCCATCAATTGTTAAATTAACATCATCAGCTGAATTAATAAAAAATGTATTTTCACCAAGTAAAATAAAATTACCAGCAGTAACATTTTCAAAATTAACAATAGCAGTTATGTCACCACTATTTGTAGTTTTAATAACATCCGAGTGAAATGTGTATTTTTTATTTGGTAATGTTCCCAAATTTACAGTAACATAATTATTATTATCAACTAATGGATTAGCAACTACAATAGAACCACTAATATTATCAAAGAATCCTGAAAGGTTTAGATTTTTAATACGACCATTATTCTGAAAATTAAAACCACCAAATGTGAAATCACCATCAATTTTTGCTATCTGTTTCACTAATTTGTTAGTTAGGTCTTCATCTATATAAGTTATGTATACTTCAGCATCTCCAGCTAAATCAACTAGATAACTGTTATTATTGGAAAAGGTAACTTTATCTGTGGTAACTTTATCAAAGTCAAAATTAAGTGTTGTGGTAACATCAGCAGCTGTTGAATTAATCAGAGAACCATCAATGGTAACAGTATCATTATTGTTTGAAAGTATTTGAGAGAAATTAAAGTTAATTGTACCTGCATCACTAAGGTTAATACCTTTAATTGTAAGACCATTAGTAGTTTTTATTCTTGGCAAGATTCCTTCAACTAAAGAAGAGGATATGTTATTAATAGCTACACTAGCTCCAGTTAAATCAACTAGATAACTGTTATTATTGAAGAAGGTAACTTTATCTGTGGTAACTCCAGTAAAGTTGAAGGTGAGATCAAGGTTATCAGTAGTACTCTTTAAAAAGACATTATTAGAAATAAATTTTCCTGCAGAAGTATCTATAGCAAATGTTGCCTTTTTAAGTGGCTTACCACTATAATCAAAACCATTAAAATCGGTACCATCACCTTTTATAACTAAATTTAATATTATGCTTTCAGTATTTTCATTAATAATGAATAACTTATCTTTTACTTTTTCTAATTCGGCTGTCTTTATATTTTCAATAGTTAGCTCGACCTTGTTTGCTTCCATTAAAAAAACATTACTGTCAAAAGATACTCCATCAAGTTCTAATCTGCCTAATTTAATTTTTGACTCATTATAACCTTTAAAAAAAGACTTTTTTAATGTTATATTATCACCTTCATACCCCTCATGTTTTTTGATAATTAAATTGCCTATTGTAGCATCTATCTCATTACTTTCGATAAAACTACTGCTTTTATCTATCATACCTAAACCAGTACTATTATTTAAAATTTCTGCATCAACAGTGATTGTTCCGGTTTTAATATTAACCTTTCTATTGGTCTTTACAAAACCTCCAATCTTTTTTGTTCCATCTATTACTATTATTATAGAGCCATTATCTCCCGTAGCAACTGTATCAATTATAACATCACCACCGGTAGCGTCAAAAAAAGCTCCACCAGTTTCAGTTCCAGAAATATTTATAACGTTTTTCTTAACATTTATTGAACCATTACTAGTTTTTGCATAGGATTCAGTATATTTATCGTTATAACTTATCAGAGAACTACCGGCTACTACGGTATTGTCGGTATCAACTAAATTTATGTCATTATTTGATGTGTTAAAGGCATTTTTAACCAAATTGTTATTTTCTGTGAGAACATACTTATTTTCTATGATAATAGAAGATTCTGCTAAGACAAAACTTGTAACATAGCTATTGCTTAAATTACCACTGGTACCTGCTATATTAGCAACCATGAATGGAAAATCACTATCTTCAACTTTAAAACCTACTTTAGCAACAAAAACACTTTTATTTTTATTAACAAAAGCATCAGTGAACTTTTTATTCAAAACTATAAGACCTTTTTTAAAAGAGAGTGTACTTGTGTTGGAAACATATAAATCATTTTTAGCACTGTTTGTTTTAATATCAGCATCATTTGTATACACTAAATCGTACAACAAAACCGGATCACTAACATTAACACCCTTACCACTTATAGTTTCGGTTCCCAATTGATTAACTATAACAGAATTTTCACTATTAAATTTACCGGCAGCTAAATTAACTCTAATTATATCTCGAATAGCGGGGAATAAAATATTGTATTGAACTCTGATAGTGTTTCCGTCAACTTTTCTTTCTATACGTATACTATTATCATCATTGTTAAAAGACACCTTACCATTTTTCTCCCCGAAACTAATTGGAGTAATTGGGACACTATTACCATTATTGGCAAAAACTGGATCTACACCATAGTTTATAGAGACCCAAAAAAATATCATAAAAAATATGCATTTTTTTCCTTTTTTCCTAAACTTTTTAAACATATTATCTCTCGCAACAAACAAACATTTGCTAGAGATGATAAATAATGTAAAAAGAATGTCAACAAAAATACATCTTAGGAATTTTTATTCCAAATATCCCATAATATGCAGATGATAATGAAAAACAACCTGCCCTGCTTCCAAACCACAATTTGCCACTATTCTATAGGATTTTAAATCCAAATTTTGTGCAATTTCTGCTGCCATCCTAAAGAATTTATATACCTTTTCCATACCAGATTTTTTAACAAAATCATCAAAAGATACATATTTTTCTTTTGGAACCAACAAAACATGTACCGGCGCCTTCGGGTTTATATCATGAAAGCACAAAACTTCATCGTCCTCATAGACCTTATTACAAGGTATCTCACCATTTATAATCTTCCAAAATATATTGTTATCATCATATTCATTTTGCATTTTAAAAAAACATTATGTATTCTTTAGTCAAGATAAACACTTATAGATGTATGTCAACACAAAATGATAATTTTATAAACGAACTCAAATATGATGCCATAAAGAACAGTTTGAAAGGATTTTTTGCAAGAAATATAAAGAAGATTGCAATACTATTGTTATTTTTGTTAACAGTTTTTTTAGCTAGATTTATAACTAAAAGCTACAGGAGAAATAAAATGTTAAACTATAATTCAAAGATATTTGAAAGTTTGGCATCCGGAGAAGCTATAGCTAATTTAGAGAAATTATACAACGATAAAAATATTCCTAAAATATCAAAAACATTAGCTGGTTTGAGTTTAGTTAAAGAATATACAAAAAATTCTGAAAATGACAAAATAGCCAAAATATATGAAGATATTCTAGATAACGAGGATGATATATATTTAAAATATTATTCTGGACTTAATCTGTTAATTTTAAAATTGAATGGTAAAAATACCGATAATACTTACCTAGAAAATCTTTTTTCTAAGTTAGAAAACGAAGAAAATCCATTACTGGATATGGTTAAGGAGCAGAAGGTACTATTTCTGATAAAAAATGGCAACTATGATGATGCTAAAAAAATAATAGATGGTATGTTATCCAATGATAAAATTAGTACGAGTTTTAAAGACAGAATAAGAATATATTTGGATTATATAAGGTAAAAAACGTTTTTAGATTTCTAAATGTTCTCGTTTAAAGTGAAAAATAATAAAAACAACAGAAGTAACAAGCTGAAAAATATTCCGCTAGTCTTGCTGGTAGGTGCTTTGTGTGCATGTTTTGGTGGCGGAGCATCATATTTTAACTGGTTAGTTATGACAACGGTTATGTATAATGTTATGGTTAATAATTTTATACAAACACTGGGAACATTTAATGTTTCAAATAAATATGCAAAAAAATGGAAGATATTTTTATATTTAGCCTCAATATTTATAGCTTATTTCGTTTACACCTGGTTGAAATATGACGGTAATATACGAAAAGGTTCACTTCGTCATATAGAATATAAAGATTCTTTCGGTTATTCCCTACTACTTTTGCCGATATTGGTGGCTTTGTTTAACTATTTTGGAATACCTGTGAGTATAGCTTTCCTGTCGATACCACTATTTATCAGTGGTGAAATTGTTAAAGCTATGATTGCTAAGGCTTTTTTAAATTATTTTTTAGCGTTCGCCATATCTTTTATATTTTGGAATATTCTATATGTGGAGTTTAAGAAAATTCTAAAAAAGAAAGATAATCATAAGTTTTGGATGATTGTTGAATACATCTCTATAGGTATATTATGGTGCTGTTGGCTAAACACCTGTGTATCCAGTTTTATGGTATTTTTACCACCAAAATTAGACCTAAAACACCTACTACTATTGTTAGTAATAGGCACCATAATAATATCAATCATAACAATTCTTAGATCAAATGATAAAATGGAACAAATTATTGAGGAAAAAACGGATGTAAATAATATAATGTTTTCCGTTTTGTTTAATGTTTTACATTCGGTAGTTTTGGTAGTGTTAAAGTTAAATAGTGAAGTTCCAATAGCAACATCTTGGATTTTTACCGGCCTATTGGATGGAAGAGAGTTAGGTATAGTTACTAAAAAGTCAAATAGTTTTTCCGACCAGAAATATAAATTATGTCTCAAAAAAATAGTAAGAGACTTATGTTTTAACACAATCGGCATAATTATTTCTCTTTTATTTGTTAGAATAATAAAAATGTGGAGTTCATATGGAATCTAATTCGGTAAAGTTTTTAAATGATAAATGTATAAAATGCACTAAATGTGTTATGAAATGTAAAAGTATAGGAATTGAGCACATATGTGTAAAAGGAACAGGAAAGGATAGATATATAGACTTTATAGACGAAAATCCCTGCACGAAGTGCGGTCAGTGTACTCTAGTTTGTCCTGTGGCTGCTATGATAGAAGGAAATAATATAGAAAATGTAAAAAATGCTTTAGAAGATAGAAATAAATTAGTTGTAGTTCAATCAGCTCCGTCCGTAAGAACATCCATCAACGAAATTTTCAAAATGGACTATGATGTAAATATGGAGAAAAAGTTGAATACTTGCTACCGAAAGTTAGGTTTTAGCAGGATATTTGACGTTAATTTTGGAGCAGATATAACCAGCATAATTGAAGCGGAAGAACTTCTGGAGAGGTTAGAAGATGAAAATTCTGTTTTACCAATGTTTACTTCCTGTTGTCCTTCTTGGGTGAGTTTTGTCAAATTCTATAAACCGGAATTGATACCAAGTTTAACAACAGCTATGTCTCCGCATATACATTCTGCTATAGCTTATAAAACTTGGTGGGCTGAAATGGAGGGCATAGATCCTAAAAATATAATTGTAGTCTCAATTATGCCTTGTACTTCCAAGAAAGAGGAAATATGCGAATTTAACGGTTCTAAGGCAGTTGATTATGTTTTAACTGTAAGAGAATTGGCAAAATTAATAGTTGAAAAAGGTATAGATTTTCAAAATTTAGAGGAAAGTGAAGGAGATAAATTGTCAAAATACAGTGCAGGTGGAGCTATCTATGGTAAAAGCGGGGGAGTTATGGAATCGGCGCTAAGAATTGTTAAAAGTAAAGTAGATAATGCAAATTTAGAAAATTTCAAAATGCAAAATGTGGATAGTGACGGTATCAAATTCAAAGAGACTGAAATTCTAGTAGGAGGTAAAAAAGTGAAAGTTGCTGTTATCTCAAGTCCAAAGAATTTTAGACCATTTTTAGATAGAGAATTGTATAAAAATTACCATTATATAGAAGTAATGAATTGTGAAGGTGGTTGTATAAATGGCGGCGGGCAGCCGCTACTACCACCAAAACCAAATTCGGAATATGAACTGATAGAAAAAAGAAAAAGTGTTCTGAATGGAATAGATACTAAATTGCGTAAAAATAATGCTTTTGATAATAGAGATGTAGAGGAATATATTAAGTGGGCAAAAACTAAGCCGTTTAAACATGAGTTATTTCATACGAGTTTTTGACTAGTAGTTTGATAAATTATAACATATTAGTTGACTTATAGTTGCTATAAATATAACTTAATTTTAGTTTTATCTGATATTTATAAATAATTTTGTTAACATTATATTTTGGAGAAAAATATGGAAATATACCGTGATAAAAGAAAAAGCTTAGTAAAAAAGCTGTTAGTTGGTTTTGCTATAGTGAATATTTTCACTATTTGTTTAACAAATAACAGTTATTGTGTTTCTGTAAAAGAAGTAGCTTCGTTTGGTGATAAGAAAGAAGAAAGTGGTATTGCATATCTTAGTGATTCAAATAAAGAATATGAAAACATTATAGATGAATACAAATCTAAAATAGATAATATAGGAGTTAAAATTAATAAAACCAACACATTAAACTCAACAATTCAAGAGGAATTGGAAGAAATTCGAACTGGTATGAAAGAAATTCAAAAAATGGTAGAAAAAAATCATAGAAAAATACAGAAAATTAAAAGAAGAGTGGAACATGACGAGAAAACTTTAAATAATACAATATTTGTGGGTCGTATGTTGGGTACTTTATTTAGTGGAGCATTTGTCGTACTATTTATTAATAATTTTTATGCTTACTAATATAATATTGTATTGATATTATTTTTAAAATAGGTTTTAGATGCTAAAATTATCTATTTTTTGTTAATATAAAATCTATTGGAATTAACCTACTTCTGTTGAATTATTATTTATAATTGATTTAATGTTCTATCATTAAAACTCTAGCTGATATTTATAAATAATTTTGTTAACATTATACTTTAGAAAAAAATATGGAAATATACCGTAATAAAAGAAAAAACTTACTAAAAAAGCTGTTAGTTAGCTTCGTTGCCGCAGGTATTTTTACTACCTATTTAACAAATAACGGTTATTGTGTTTCTACAACAGAAGTAACTTTGTTTAGTGGTGAAAAAGAAGATAATGGTATTGCATCTCTTAGTGATTCAAATAAAGAATATGAAAACATTATAGATGAATACAAATCTAAAATAGATAATATAGGAGTTAAAATTAATAAAACCAACACATTAAACTCAACAATTCAAGAAGAACTTGAAGAAATTCGAATTGGAATGAAAGAAATTCAAAAAATGGTAGAAAAAAATCATAGAAAAATACAGAAAATTAAAATAAGAGTGGAACATGACGAGAAAACTTTAAATAATACAATATTTGTGGGTTGTATGTTGGGTACTTTATTTACTATAATGCTTTTCGCATTTTATGTAGATAATATATATAACTATTAGATAATATGATATTTGTTGATGGTTAATATTTTATCCATATCCCCACTAGACATAAAAAAATTCTAAATTATCATTAGAAAAAATTATTTTAATTTATAACTATGGCAGTTGAAAGAACACTTAGTATTATAAAACCTAACGCAATAGCGAAAAAAATGGAAGGTCAAATTGTTACAAAAATAGAAAATGAAGGATTTGAGATAATAACACAAAAAAAATTATTAATGACAAAAAAGCAAGCAGAATTATTCTATAGGGAACATTCGCAAAAGCCATTTTTTGAGAGTTTAGTAGAATTTATGTCCAGTAGTCCTGTAGTCGTACAAGTTTTAGAAAAAGAAAATGCCGTTGTATCCTATAGAACACTGATGGGAGCGACAGATCCTAAAAATGCAGAAAAAGGAACTATAAGGAGAGAATTTGGTTCTAGTATAACGGAAAATGCAGTACATGGCTCGGAAAATCTTGAAAGTGCTTGGAGAGAAATACATTTTTTCTTTAGTGATATAGAAATTGATAAGTAATTACGGTTTTTTGTTTATTTTATCTTGATTGACTAAATAAAAAAAACAGAAATAATAAATTAAGATGAGTTTATTTTTTTGAATGTCAGACAAAGTTAAAGAAGAATTTTATCCAAAAGTAGAAGGCGACATAAAACAGGGTGAAGTAGAAGAAAAAGTACTAGAAATATGGAATAAAAATGACATATTCAAATTATCAGTAGATAAAAATGATGGAAATGACTTCGTATTTTTTGATGGCCCCCCATTTGCTAACGGTCTACCTCATTACGGACATTTACTAGCCGGTTTTATAAAGGATACAGTTGCTAGATATCAGAC
Organism: uncultured Rickettsiales bacterium; assembly: GCA_948744995.1. Lineage (GTDB taxonomy): Bacteria > Pseudomonadota > Alphaproteobacteria > Rickettsiales > UBA1997 > CALXRO01. Next base: position 19,338 of record CAPZCD010000008.1, read on the forward strand.
AATGAAAGGCAAAAAGGTCATTAGAAAATTTGGTTGGGATTGTCATGGTCTTCCGGCAGAGCAAAGTGCCGAAAAAGGTCTTGGAATTAGTGGGAAAAAAGCTATAGAAGAATATGGTATAGAAAAATTTAATACCTATTGTCGAGAAGACGTGTTAAGGTACGTAAATGAATGGAAAAAATATGTAAATAGATCTGGTCGTTGGGTTGATTTCGAAAACGGCTACAAAACTATGAATTTGAATTATATGGAGTCAGTCATATGGGTCTTTAAGCAGCTGTATGATAAGGGGCTTCTATATGAAGATTATAGAATTATGCCGTATTCTTGGAAATTACAAACTCCTCTTTCCAATATGGAAACTAAGATGGATGATTCCTATAGAGAGCGAAGTGATAAGGCTGTAACGGTCAAATTCAAACTAATTGATAAACCAGAATTTCTAAAAAGTAAAAAAGATGTATATACTCTAGCTTGGACTACTACCCCCTGGACTTTACCATCTAATTTGGCTTTAACTATCAATAAAGATGCCGATTATGTGCTGCTGGAAAAAGATAATAGTCTATTTATAATTGGCAAAAATGTTATTGATAAATATAAAAAAGAATTATTTGATGAAAAAGAAGATAAATTTGTCATAATTAGTGAATTTAAGGGCTTTGACCTTATAGGTCTAAAATATGAACCAATTTTTGATTATTTGATAAAACTTAAGGAAGTTAAAGACTCAAAAAATTGCTTTAGTATAATAGCTGGTGATTTTGTAACTTTGGATGATGGTACAGGTATAGTACATACTGCTCCAGGTTTTGGTGAAGATGATAATGTAGTTTGTAGAAGTGTTGGAATTCCTACAATTTGTCCCGTTGATGATGCTGGTTGTTTTAAGGATGTTATATATGATTTTACGGGACTACAGGTTTTTGAAACGAATGATCCGATAATAATGAAACTAAAACAGGAAGGTAAATGGCTAAAAACCGAGCAATATATTCATAATTATCCTCATTGTTGGCGAACGGATACACCTCTAATATATAGGGCTATGTCATCGTGGTATGTCGATGTACCTAGAATTAAGGAGAAGATGCTAAAAAATAACCAAAATATAAATTGGATTCCGGAACATGTAAAAAATGGTAGGTTTGGTAAATGGCTTGAAGGTGCTAGGGAGTGGTCTATAACAAGGAACAGATTCTGGGGTTGTCCTATACCCGTTTGGAAAAGTAACGATCCAAAATATCCTAGAATAGATGTATATGGTTCATTGGATGAAATAGAAAGGGATTTCGGCGTTCGACCAAAGGATTTACATAGGCCATTTATAGATAAGTTAACAAGAAAAAATCCTGATGATCCAACCGGAAAATCAATGATGGTTAGGGTTCCGGATGTTCTTGATTGTTGGTTTGAAAGTGGTTCTATGCCCTACGCACAAGTTCATTATCCATTTGAGAACAGAGAATATTTTGAGAAAAATTTCCCAGCAGACTTTATAACTGAAGGAGATGGACAACTTAGAGGATGGTTCTATTCTTTATTGGTTTTGTCAACAGCGTTATTTGATTCCTGTCCTTTCAAAAATTGTATATCCTATGGAACTATAATTGATGAAAATGGTAAAAAATTATCAAAAAGATTGAGAAATTATGTTGATCCTTACGAGGCGTTCGAAATTTACGGTAGTGACTCTATGAGATGGTTAATGCTTAAATCACCAGCTCTAAAAGGTGAGGAAGTTAGGATAAGCAAGGATGGAAGGGATATGAAAGAAACTTTACGACTTGCTATAAAACCTATGCTTAATTCCTATAATTTCTTCTGTATGTACGCTAATAGTGATAAGATAAAAGCATATAAATCATTTAAATCAAAGAATATTATGGATATTTATATTCTATCGAAATTGAAAGAGACTATTGAAATTGTGGATAAAAATATGAGTAAATATAATATAGGTTCAGCTTGTAGGGAAATGGAATTATTTTTTGAGGTTTTGAATAATTGGTATATAAGAAGAAATAAAAATAGGTTTTGGAAATCGGAAAAAGATCAGGATAAGCAGGATGCCTATAATACGTTGTACACAGTTCTTACGGTAATTTCGGAAGCGGTGGCGCCGTTGGCTCCGTTTACGGCTGAATATATTTGGCTGGGGTTGAATGGGGAGTGGAGATAAGGTATTGTAGCTTGAATAATTTATCTAAGTCTTTATATAAGTAAAAACACACAATTATTTATGCATATATAATATAAAGCATGATAATATACTGATATACTGATATATTGATAATTCCGTCTATAAAGGTTCAAAATAGACTGTTTGAGTTGTGATGTTGAAGATAAGCCACTACTCCATATTGACATCTAGAACAAAAATGGTACAATCAAGACATATTTTATTTTTGAAAAATGCTAAGATCTTCAAATAGAAAGATAGACGAATTAAGAGAGATTGAGATACAAACTGACATTAACCGATACGCCGAAGGATCATGCCTAATATATTGTGGAAATACACAGGTTATATGTACTGCAACAGTTGAAGAAAAAGTTCCACAATTTGTAAAAGGGAGCGGAGAAGGATGGATAACGGCAGAATACAATATGCTTCCTCGAGCTACCAACAGAAGAGTCATACGAGATAGAGAAAAAACAAACAGCAGATCTTTAGAAATTCAACGACTGATAGGTCGTTCACTAAGAGCTGCAGTTGATATGAAAAAGCTAGGGGAAAGACAAATTATAGTTGATTGTGATGTAATACAAGCAGATGGCGGTACCAGATGTGCTTCCATAACCGGAGGTTTTGTTGCAATGTATTCCGCTATAACCTATCTGGTAAAACAGAGAAAAATAAAAGAATTTCCAATAAATAACTTTGTTGCCGCTGTTTCCTGCGGTATCTATAAAAATGTATGTGCTTTAGATTTTGACTATGAAGAAGATAGTAACTGTGATGTAGATATTAATTTTGTTCTAAATGATAAAAATGAAATAATTGAAGTTCAAGGAACAGCTGAAGGTAATCCTTTTAGTTTTTCCAAGTTTGAAGAACTATTTAGCCTGGCTAAAAAAGGTATAAATATTTTGATAGCAAAACAAAAAGAAGCTTTAGGATTAGATTTATGAGTATCAAAATATATAATGAAGAGGATTTTATAGGACTTAGAAAATCTGGAAAATTAGCAGCAGAGACATTAGATTATATAACACCATTTGTAGTAGAAGGTGTAACCACACTAAAATTAAATGACTTATGTGATGAATTTATAAATGATAATGGTGGAATTTCAGCCTGTTTGGGTTATAAAGGTTATCCAAAATCTGTATGCATATCCGTTAATCACGTAATATGTCATGGTATACCAAGTGAAAATAAAATTCTAAAAAATGGTGATATTTTAAATATAGATGTGACGACTATAGTTGATGGCTATTTTGGTGATACTAGCAGGATGTACTATGTTGGTGAACCAAGTATAAAGGCTAAAAGACTATGCGAGGCTACCTATAACTCCATGATGTTAGCTATAGAACAAGTCAAACCCGGTAATCATATAGGTGACATAGGATATACAATTCAGAACTACATAGAACCGCTAGGTTTTTCAGTTGTTAGGGATTATTGTGGCCATGGAACCGGTAAAAAATTTCATGATGAGCCGCAAGTCAGCCATGTCGGGAAAAAAGGTAGTGATGTTAGGATGGAAAAAGGTATGGTGTTTACCATAGAACCCATGATAAATGCTGGTGACTATAGAACCATATTAAGTAAAATTGATAATTGGACGGTAACCACTAGAGATAAGAGTCTTTCTGCTCAATTTGAGCATACTATGGCAGTGACTGATGATGGAGTGGAAATTTTTACGTTGTCTCCGAAAGGTTATAAATTTCCGCCTTATTTTTAGAGGGTGGTGATGTTTGATGGTTGAGGGTTGATGAGTAGTGAGTGGTGGTGGATTGTTATATATTAAAATGTTTATTATTTAAATAAATATTTATTTTTTCTTGCATATTATGTATAATATGATATAATATTCGTATTATTTATAATAATAATTTTAAGGGTAGATTAATGTCAGTCTTTTATAAAAAAACACGTATTACTACATATTCAGTTGTATTAGTGTTAGCCATGTTATTTGGAAATCATGTTTGTGCTGCAGTAAAAATAGGAGAAAATGAAAGAATAGACAATGATGTTATAACAATGGAAAAAATGGTAAAGCAACAAAAGGTAGAGTAGAAGTTAAGATAGGATATAATGATAATGATTTTAAAACAATTTATTTATCTCAACTAGTAGCAAACAGTTTGTTTAATAATGGAACAAAGCTAAATATGACTTCTAAAAATAGTATGATTGTGGTTAATTTGGTAAATGATGATAATTTTATTAAAAATTCTGGAACAACAAATATGGATGCTTGTTATATATTATATTGGGAGTACGGTATTCCATAAAACTCCAGGTTTTACTCAATTATTTTATAATACAGATAATTCTACTCTAACTTTGAATGGTAATGTTATAGTTATAGAAGGTAATATTATTATTGGGAAATATCATTCTTTTTTTTATTTCAAGAAATTTTTAACTACATCTAAAAAAACATTATTTTATAGCAAAGGTGCAATAAATATTGGAGCAGATAAAACAAACATATTAAGTATTAATAATAAATAGAATAGAGAAGAGAGATTGTTATATCAAGCTTATTATTGAATATAGTACCATATTTCTCACAAAAGTCAACCCCGTCCTTTACTAATTTTTTTAACTAAATTAGTATTATAT
>CAPZCD010000009.1 GCA_948744995.1 uncultured Rickettsiales bacterium
ATAATTTTACGGATGTCTTAATCCATTTTTGAATTAAAGTATGTGATACGGTGGTATTAAAACATAATTCAATAACTCTTTGGATAGAACGAAATGATGATCCATTTATATATAAAGTTAAAGCTAATTCTCTTTGAAAAGTTGGTCTTTTTATTCTAGCATCTTCTTCACAAAAAGATTTATGACAATCTCTACAAAGATATCTTTGTTTATTATACTTATTACCATTTTTATTTATTCTTTTACTATTACAGTAAGGACAAATATCTAACATATTTTACTATTTTATATATAATTGTTAACATAAAGATATATTAATTTAAAGAATTTAAATATCAAGAAATGGAGACCAGAGCCTATTTTTTAATTAAAATTTATAATTTCTACAAGCTAGTATAAAATGTGTAAATATAATATAGTCTATTTATGAATCCTTATATATTTTCTTGGTAGCGGTTCCTGCACGTAACATATAACCTTAGCGTTTATCGAATTTTTATAGTTAACCACATCCCTAAGGTCAACATTTTTATAATTTTTATAGTAGTAGACATTATTACGCTTCAAAAAATTCTTTATTTTACCATCATCTACTATTCTTATATTATTTGAAAAAATATACCTTATACCCTTTTTAGTATTTCCAGCCGTTAGAGCTATAAACTCCATTTTATCGTTTAATACCGCTTCACCATTATTACTCCTCAAAATATCATAACTTTTTGCCGCATAGCCAACATCAGATATACCGGTTATCTTATACTTTTTATATTTTACCTTTTCTAAATCGTTATACGTTTTGGAAAAAAAGCCGTAGGTATTCAGATAATTATACCTATCTCCCGGAACATTTGGTAAAATCGCGAAATTCTTCACACTTATATAACTATCTTCACTACTATTTATCTTCAGCAAAACCAAATCTGATTCATAATCTTTATCAACAACATCTGTTCTAAATATTTGTCCGTCATAAACTATAAACGTTTTTAGTACTTGTCCTTCTTTAGTGATTTTACACAGATCATCCATTGAGCTAGCATTCGTTATTAGGAATTTTTTATTGACAAAGACTGCATTACCAACATATTTGGATCCTTTTATGAATTTTGTTATTTCATCTACCTTAAAACGCGATTTGTATGAGTTGGAAATTAAAACCCCAAAGAATACCACTACTATAACAACTATTGATGGCCAAAAATTTTTTAGAAAGTACGAAAACCTGTCCTTCCACATTTTAATTTTCTCATCACTAATAATATTTTTTAAAAAGCCCTTTGCCTTTATTTTCATACCTAACCTCAAACATTAAATCTAAAATGGAATATATCCCCATCATTAACAATATATTCTTTACCCTCTAATCTCAACTTTCCGGCGTTTTTACATCCTTCCTCACCATCATACTTTATATAATCCTCATAGGCTATAGTTTCTGCTTTTATAAAGCCTTTTTCAAAATCGGTATGGATAACTCCTGCTGCTTCCGGAGCTGTTGCGCCCCTTACCACCGTCCAAGAATGTGCTTCTTTCGGTCCAATTGTAAAAAAACTAATTAAGCCAAGTATATTATAGCCCACTTTTATTATTTTATCAAGCCCTTTTTCAGATAATCCTAAAGCTTGCAAAAATTCAGTTTTTTCTTTTTCAGAATCTAGGATTGATATTTCCGACTCAACTTTTGCAGAAATAATTTCACACGCATAGGAATTTTTCCCACAGTATTCAAAAACCTTTTCTGTATACCTGTTTCCTTCAGCTACATCATTTTCCGATACATTACATATAAAAAATTGCTTTTTACCAGTTAAAAGCTGTAGCATTTTGAATTGTTTTTTTTCTTCACTATCTGTAATTTCTACCTCTATAGCCATTTTACCTTGGTTTAGTTTTTCTAAACACTTATTCATAATTATGGATTGTTTTGTAGCTTCTTTATCTCCATTTTTGGCCTTTTTTTCAATATTTTGAATTCGTTTTTCCAGGCTTTGCAGATCGGCTAGAATCAATTCAGTTTGGATGAGTTCTATATCTCTTATGGGATCTATAGCGCCTTCAACGTGTGTTATATTTTCATCGTCGAAACATCGGACAACATTCGCTATACAGTCAACATCTCTTATATTTGATAAGAATTGATTACCTAAACCTTCACCTTGGCTGGCTCCTTTTACTAATCCTGCTATATCTACAAAATCTATTTGTGATCTTATTATTTCCTGTGAATTTGCTATTTTTGCCAATTTATCAAGTCTTTCATCTGGAACGGAAACTCGGCCTATGTTGGCATCTATCGTACAAAATGGATAATTTGCCGCTTCGGCTTGCATAGTTTGAGTTAAAGCATTAAATAATGTTGATTTACCAACATTTGGTAAACCTACTATACCACATCTTAATGTCATTCGGTATAAAAATCGTTTATGTTGACTAATTTAATTGTAGTGTTACATATGTGAAATACAAGAATGTTTTTTATTTTTAGTAAAATTTAATTTGAAATTTGTTTGATGTCTTTGATTACTGGTTTTGATTACTTTGCTAATGATGACACTAAAATATTAGTAATAGGTACTATGCCCGGTAGACAATCCTTAGAGAAACAGGAATATTATGCAAATAATCAAAATGTTTTCTGGAGAATAATATCTATTACTTTCAATAACAGCTATAATTTTCCGTCATATAACGATAAATTAAACTGCCTAAGTAAACACCAAATTGGTTTATGGGATAATTTAAAATATTGTGAAAGGAATGGAAGTCTGGATACAAGCATAAAAAATGAATTTCCTAACGATTTTAAAACTTTATTTGACAGTTATAAAAATATAGAACGTTTACTATTCAATGGTAATAAATCCTACTATTTTTTTAAAAAATATAACTCAAGTCTCCTGAATAAAAGGAAATATTTTATACTACCTTCAACTAGCCCTACCAATGCCAAAATGAATTTTTATGACAAATTAAAAATTTGGCAGAATTATTTGATTTTATAATAATATAACTCTAATCTCGCTTTTTAGGTTCAAATATATTGAGAAATAAAGAAAATATATTTTTAAATATAAAAATTATACTTATTAATAACAATTAATAAACTTTAGCAGAAGCTACTATATTTTATATTAAAGAAATATTTATCCATACTTTTCAGTATATCTTTTATAACAAAACAAGATTAGGAGTAATATAATAATGCTCTTCCTGTGTTAATAATTATGTAATTTTCTACAGAAAATTTAATATATATCACACAAAATTTTTATGTAATGAAACTAGTAATTTATAGATTAACTTTATCTAGATACCATCTCACAAATTCTCGGGCAATCAGAGAAAATTGTGCATAATTATCAGTATTTAGCATCTCAAAAAAATATTCATTTTTATTATCATTTTTGAGTCTTTTTATATCACTTTTATAAATTAATAGGAGTAAATCTACATATTCAGTAAATATATCATTATTATCCACCATATCTTTGTATTTTTTATCATAATAAAAATCATCCCAATCTAAAGAACTTGCCAATAGAGCCTTTTCAAGTAATTCCAAACCACCATCCTGGTTTGAAAAAACATTAGTTAATTTTTCAAGGTTATTCTTTAGATATTTATACAAATTTAGTCTAATGTTTGACATAAAATTATCATGATACTTCATAAAAAATTCAACATCTTTCAGATTATAAACTGCAATGTAATTATTACTCATAGTTGTTGGTATTAAAAAATTAGGTGAAGGAAAATTAAATGGTGATTCAGTCAAATTTACATATTTATTCATCTTATTCACAGATTTTTTAGAATTTTTGGAATTTTTATCACTATTGAAATAATGACTAACAGCAAAATATCTGCTTCTGCTATGTTTTATATTCTCAAGAACCATCCAAATTTGGTCGTTATTTAAATTTTCAAACAAACCTATGCAATAAATAACATCTGCATTTGGTAGTGGCTCCCTAAATATATCTAAACTCATAAAAATTTTATTCTGATCCCCATTAAAATATAGTCTATTTTCTGCAACTATATCACTATTTTGGCAAATTTGCAGATATTTTATAGCTTTGTTTTTAGGTTGAATACTATTTTTGAAATTGTTACCACGAAAATAACATATGTCTATAACGCTATGTATTTCCTGCTTTTTTATATTACATATTGTGTCTAAGTAGCTTATGTTATCCATATTTTGTATAGCAACCTTTTTCATATTTATGCGGTTTATTTTATTTTTTTTCTTCCTAAATCCTTCTATTATATCTAAAATTTCGCTAAAACTACATGAATTTTTGTATTTTAATCTTAAAATTTCAGTTACAAGACCTGCTATACTTTGGCTATAGTTATAAATATTCGTAATTTTATCCATTATTTTTTGAGAAAATATGACTTCATAAATATAATCATCAAAAATATTAAACAAATTATAGATAAAAATTATAATTGAATCATATATGCTAAAGGCACTAAGTCTACCTAAATCGTATAAATATTTAATTTTATCAGAGCATTCCTGTTGGGAGCCAAGGTCCACAAGTGTAACATTTACATTATCAAACATGACGTTCGCACAACCTACATCATTATATATAATTCCCTTATTTTCTAGAAATACCAGTTGCTTTATAACTTCTTCAAGAATAAATAATTTTTTATCATTATCAATTTTTGCTATCATTTCGCGACTTAGAAAATCACCCTTAATCAGCTTTCTAGCACTAATTGCATATTTATCACTTATGTAATAATCATACACTCTTTGTCTAGCTATAAAGTCAATCCCACAATCCGCATATTTATTCAAAAATTCTATTTCTCTTACAGTTTCTTCATAAAATGATGGCATATTTATGCTAGAGCAAAATTTTATGAAAAAATCTTCATTTGTAGCCATAAAACTGTAGCTGACAAGATTATCATAATAATGAGTAGTAAGATTAATTTTATCATATTTATATAATTTATCTTTAATTAGGCAGTAGCTACTGCTGCAAAAATATCTATTATCAGGTAAGTTAATTACGCAAATATTCTTATTTTTTTTATTAATATAATCCAGTAGATCAAAAGTCGTTTCAACATTTACATAGTCATAATTATCGAGAGTTTTTAGAATATCTATAATTTTATCAGGATCATTTTCAGCATACTCAGCAAAAGTTGAATTAGTTAAGTTTTTTATATTTTCCTTACATATCATATAAGCTATAACTTATCCAGAATATCTTGTAGAATAAAAGAAGCAGCTACTTTGTCAACAATTTGTTTAGTTTTCTTATAGCTGGTATCCATATTATCAATTAGTAGATGCTCCGCTTCAAATGATGTTAAATATTCGTTATTGAGATAGATTGGCAGATGAATTTTATCATCTAAAATTGACAAAAAATTCATAATTTTTTGAGATGAATTCGTTCCATTTTCGCTACTATCCAATGGAATACCGGATACAATACCAACAACTTTATTTTCATTAATATAATTATCTATAAAATCTATACATTCTGTAGTTTTTATGCGTTTTAATGTTAGTTTTGGAGTAGCTATAAGTTGATCTCTGTCTGATAAGGCTATTCCTATGTTTCTACTACCAATATCAAGACCTAAAATTCTTCCCTTCTGTTTAATGATTGACGCAAAATATTTAAAATCTCTAATTATCACCTGTTTATATTTGGCGCGCCTAGAGGGAGTCGAACCCCCAACCGTCTGATTCGAAGTCAGATACTCTATCCAGTTGAGCTATAGGCGCTTTTTTGGTTATGATATTCTTTAAGTTTTTTTTGTCAAAAGGTTTTGTGTCAGATTTTTGGGAAAAAGTTATTTAAATATGAAAAGTAATATTTTTGCTAAATGTTTGAAATAAATCAAAGGAATAAAAATTAAAATTGGAATTATTATGTATATATGAGTGTGTTATTAAATATGATAAATACAATAATAGATAAAAATTGACAAACGCACAGTTTATATTATAATTATGACAAATAATTAAATTTAAAAAGATTTTATGAGAAAAATTGGTTTATTAGTTTTACTTGTTACTTTAACAAGTAAAGTATACGCGTCTTCAATACGTGATACTTCAATGCCCGATATAATATTTGGTGTACTATCAAATTTAAAATCAGAGTTAGGATTTGTTTTTGAAATAAACAAAGAGACGGATGAGATAGGAGATATAACATTTGTTATTAAAACTGAAGATGGTGGAATAGTTTCAATAAGCGGAAATGATGGGGCAGGTGCATATTTTTCTACACCTAATGCCGAAGCACTAAGACTGGCTTTTTGGTCTAATCTCCGTAGTTCAATATTACCTGAACCATCACAAGACCCCATGTTAACTGACGTAGCAAATGAAGCTAATACACCCCAAGATGAGCATATATCTACAGATATGGATAGAATATACAAACAGAATTCAAATATGTAAACGTATAATTTACCTATGAGAGTTAATTTATGTTAATTTATCTGTTGTAAATTAATTAATGTAAAATTCAAATTGTTGGTTTAAATAATTTCTTACTTTTATAAACTGTATTGCCAAATTATATAGGTTGATAAGCATAGTTATTGTGTTATACTTACATCAGTAAAGCATTTAAATATTAATTCCAACATCTATAATCCAACATACATAATATTTGACTTTAACAAAAAATTCTTATAATTATCTTTAGTAACCACAGACAAAATTTTAAAAATGAAAATAAATTCCACAGAAGATTTAGACATTCTCATTGGTAAAGTGAAGAAAGCTCAGGAAATTTTTTCAAATTACACACAGGAACAAGTTGATTACATTTTTAGACAGGTTGCTCTATATATGTGTAAAGAAAGGATTCCACTAGCTAAAATGGCCGTAGAAGAAACCGGTATGGGTATCGTAGAAGACAAAGTTATAAAAAATCACTTTGCTGCCGAATATATTTACAATAAATATAAAAATACAAAAACTTGTGGTGTTATTTCTAAAGATAAAGTACATGGAATTGCAAAAATAGCTTGTCCTGTTGGAGTTATAGCCGGTATAATTCCTACCACAAATCCAACTTCAACTGCTATATTCAAATCATTAATTTCTCTAAAGACAAGGAACGGTATAGTTTTTTCACCACATCCCAGAGCTAAAAAATGCACCTGCGAAACCTTAAGAATTATTTTGGAAAAGGCGGTTCAATTTGGAGCACCAGAAAATATAATAGGTTGGATAGACGAACCAACAATAGAACTGTCAGGAGCCCTAATGGGTCATAAAGATATCAGTTTAATCTTAGCTACCGGTGGTCCTGGTATGGTAAAGGCTGCCTATAGCTCCGGTACCCCATCAATAGGTGTAGGTGCTGGTAATACTCCGGCTGTTATTGATGAGACAGCAGATATTGAAATGGCTGTAAACTCAATAATTTTAAGTAAAACATTCGATAATGGTGTTATCTGTGCTTCCGAACAGTCAGTAATAGTTTTAGCTGATGTATACGAAAAAGTTAAAAAGGAATTCAAGGATAGAGGATGTTATATTTTAAACAAGGAGGAGAAGGAAAAGCTTTCAAACTACTTTTTTCCTGATGGTAAGTTGAATGCAGCAGTTGCCGGTCAATCGGCGTATAAAATTGCTGAGATGGCTAAAATAAAGGTTCCGGTTGGAACTAAAATTCTAATTGGTGAGGTTAGTGATACAACACACAATGAACCTTTCGCACACGAGAAATTATCACCTATATTGGGTTTGTACAAAGCTAAAACTTTCGAGGAAGCTGTTAAAAGGGCAGAAGATTTGGTTATACTTGGTGGAAACGGACATACATCGGTTTTGTATACAAATCAAAGCAATGATGATAGAATAGATCATTTTAGTAGTAAATTAACCACCTGCAGAGTGCTTATTAATACACCATCTTCGCAAGGAGGTATAGGTGATCTGTTCAATTTTAGATTAGAACCTTCACTAACGCTTGGTTGTGGTTCATGGGGTCATAATTCGGTTAGCGAAAATATAGGGGTTAAACATTTAATAAATATAAAATCAGTTGCTGAAAGAGAGGAAAACATGTTATGGTTTAGAGTTCCGCCAAAAATATACTTTAAAAAAGGTTGTGTGAATTTCGCCTTTAGAGAATTAGAGGGTAAGAAAAAAGCGTTTATAGTTACGGATAAAGTTCTTTTTGAACTTGGTTATACTAAAAAGGTAACCGATGTTTTGGAAGAGATAAATGTAAAATATGAAATATTTTCTGATGTTGAACCAGACCCAACACTATCGCTAGTTGAAAGAGCTCTAAAGACTTGTAGGAGTTTACAACCTGATGTTATAATAGCAGTTGGAGGTGGATCACCTATAGATGCTGCTAAAATGGTTTGGATGATGTACGAACAACCGGATGTAAAATTTGAAGATGTTGCCATGAGGTTTCTGGATATAAGAAAAAGAGCCTATATGATGCCAACACTTGGAAAAATAGCAGATCTAGTTTGTATACCTACAACATCCGGTACTGGTTCTGAAGTAACTCCGTTTACCATTATAACTGATGAAAAAACACAAAATAAATATGCTATAGCGGATTATGCATTTACGCCTAGTATGGCTATAGTTGATCCAGATTTAGCTATGACAATGCCTAGAGGATTAGCAGCAGCTTCCGGTATAGATGCGTTGGTACATTCACTTGAGGCATATGTATCTACTATGGCTTCACCTTTTACAGATGGATTGGCACTACAAGCGGCAAAAATGATATTTATAAATTTAGAAAAAGCGGTAAATGATGGAGATGTAGATGCTAAGGAGCAGATACATTATGCAGCTAATATAGCTGGTATGGCGTTTTCAAATGCATTTTTGGGCGTTTGTCATTCTATGGCACATAAGCTTGGTGCTAAGTTCCATATTCCACATGGTATAGCTAATGCCTATTGTCTATCACAAGTTATAAGGTTTAACAGTAGTACAAAACCAACAAAACAGGCTGCTTTTGCGCAATATAAATATCCTTTTGCCTGTGAGAAATACGCTCAAGTAGCTGATTTTATGGGTTTTGGTGGTAAAAGTACTAATGAAAAAATTGATAATCTTGTGAAAGAAATAGAAAGATTAAAGGCGTCGATAGGAATAGCTCCATCTATAAAGGCGGAGAAGAAGAATAACTTCACGGAAAAAGCTTTTATGGACTCGCTAGATGAAATTTCGGAGAAGGCTTTTGATGATCAGTGTACCGGTTCAAATCCTAGGTATCCTTTAATATCGGAGCTAAAACAATTATTTATCTATGCATATAATGGGGTGATTGAATTTGAAATGTAAGAAACGCTGTATTATATAATGTGGTAGTTTGTGATTATAATTCGCAGAAATTAAAAAACCGCCCGAGTGGCGGTTTTTTTATTTAAGAAATAAAACTATTAATTTTATTCTTCCATTCCAGTTTTGTCTATAAGAAAACCAAAAGATTCTAAATCCTCCGCAACATTAAGTCTTCCATATTTATCTAGATAATCGAAGAGAGTCATCATAGCTTTTATATCCTCCTCCGTCTTTTTTACATTTTTTCTTAATAAAAATTCCAATGTAGGATTTTGTGGATCTTTTTTATCTACATAAATAGATATACTATTGGTAATATTTGGAATATTATTTAGTGTCTTGTTTTTCAGAATATAAACATTTTTATTAACCTCTTCCGCATATACTAATTCGCTAGCAGGTTCATTCCTAATTAAATTTCTTGGAAAAATATTTTCTATCATTACACCATCATTTTCTCCTATTGTTACGAGATTAAGTGGTATTCTTAATATTGCAACTTCACCATCCAGAAAAATAGTAAAATCAACGGGATCGGGTTCTAAAACATCTCTGTGTAAAAAGACAGTTGGTAGAATTCGAATATCAATTCTTTCGTTATTAGTTGCAAAAAACCTTCTTAAGTTAAAGTAGTAATTGCTAGACATGGAAGATGATGCATATACTCTACTGGTCAAAATGACCGATAAGGCTAATAAATTAATTTTTCTCATAAAATCTCTTAAAGTTTAATAAATTTAACCGTAAGATTGCATCATAAATTCATATCATTGTCAAATTCAAATTTTAGCGCTATAGTCCATTATAAAATAACATTTAATCTGCAAACTTTATTGTTTTATTAGAGCAAATTTTTTATCCTTACAAAAAATAAAAACCAAAATAGTGAAATCATTTTTTAACTTATCTAAAAAGCAAAAAATAGAGGAAATGCCAGCAGATTTTACAAAAGACAGAGATATAGCAATAAAAAATGAGTTTCTAATTTCTACAGAAAGAGAAAAAACAAGGTTGGAAGAACTGGGCACCAATAATAATGGCATTAATACTAATGCTATTACTAGCGAAAAAGAAAGTTTTGGTTTTGGTTGATGGAATATAAATTTACAACATTGAAAATATAATTACAAATACTACATTAGCACCAACACATATAATTATACTTTTGATAAAAATGAAAGAGCTACAGAAGAAATACAATTTTTTGGATACTGAAAGAAAGTGGCAAGAGTATTGGCAAAAGAACAGAATATTCAGTTTTAGCAGGGATAATGATGGTGTGGAGAACATATATTCTATAGATACACCACCACCACACGTTTCCGGCGTGTTACATATGGGGCATGTTTTTGGCTATTCACAGATGGATATTATAGCCAGATTCCAGCGAATGAGTGGGAAAAACGTATTTTTCCCTGTTGGTTACGATGACAATGGTTTACCATCAGAAAGATATGTTGAGAAAAAAATCGGTAAAAAAAGCAAAGAGATGGAGCGTAGCGAGTTTGTGGAAATTTGCGATAGAGAAATTCGAGATGCCGAGCAGATGATAAGAGATTTGTTTATCAGAGCCAGTTATTCATTCGATTTTGATGAAGAGTATAGGACAGTCTCCAAAAGGTCATCTGCAGTTTCGCAAATGTCATTTCTAGATCTATACAACAAAGGTCTTGTTTATCGAAAGGAGGAACCGGTAATATGGGATGTCATAGATCAAACAGCCTTAGCTCAATCGGAACTGGAAGATAAGGATATTGAAAGTCAAATGAATTACCTAAAATTTACCACGACTAGCGGTAGAGAAGTAGAAATAATGACTACCAGGCCGGAGCTTCTGCCAGCTTGTGTTGCGGTAATGTGCCATACAGATGATGCTAATAAATTTGCTGGGGAAGGTATTATAACTCCTCTTGGAATTAAAGTTCCCATAATAGCTGATGATAGGGTTGACAAGGAAAAGGGCACCGGTTTAGTTATGTGTTGTACTTTCGGAGATCAGACGGATATAGAGTGGTGGAGAAAGTACAATTTAAATTTAAAAATTATAATTAATGAAGTTGGTAGAATAGATTTAGCCAAAGTTAGAGATACATTAGCCCCTAAATATCTGGATTTAGATGGTCTAAAAATAATAGAAGCAAGAACAAAAATCCTAGAATTACTTGAAAAGGATGGTTCTATAACGAGAAAACCGCAAAAAATAGTTCATTCGGTAAAAATTGGTGAAAGGTCAAAGTTTCCAGTAGAATTTTTAGTTACAAAGCAGTGGTTTATAAGGGTTTTAGACAATAAAGATAAGCTACACGAGCAAGTTGATAAGATAAACTGGAAGCCTGATTGGATGAAAACCAGATTACATAACTGGATTGATGGTCTCAGTTGGGATTGGTGTATATCCAGACAGAGATTTTTCGGCATACCAATACCAGTATGGTATTCCAAAAGAAAAGGTGAGGAAGGTAAAATATTGGTGGCTACTAAGGATGAATTACCCGTTGACCCAACCAAAACCCCACCAATAGGTTACAAAACAAATGAGGTTGAAGCAGAGACTGATATTTTTGATACTTGGGCTACCTCCGCTGTAACACCTCAACTGGCGATATTTGGAATAACGGAAGATTTAAGTTTAGATGGTGAAAAATTTAGAAAGCTTAAGGTTCCATTCAGCCTAAGAGCACAAGGGCACGATATAATTAGAACTTGGGCGTTTTATAGTATCATAAAATCGCTATATCATAATGAAACTATCCCATGGAAAAATATTATGATTAATGGATGGTGCTTGGCTCCGGATGGGACTAAAATGTCTAAATCTATAGGTAATGTTATAGATCCACTAAAAATATTTGATAGATTTGGATCTGATGCTGTTAGATATTGGACGGCTAATTCGACACTGGGTATGGATACAAATTACCTTGAGGAAACAGTTAAAAGCGGACAAAAACTGGTAACTAAACTATTTAATTGTGCTAAATTTGCTGAGATACATTTTAAAAATATTCCAACTCAAAAGGAAAGTTTAGAAGAGGACTTAAAAAGTGGATATATATTTGAAACAATGGATATTTGGCTAATCACTCAACTTAATAATATTATAAAATTATATACTGAAAATTTTGATAATTATGAATATAATAAGGCGCTAGAAAATTTGGAGAATTTTTTCTGGAATGATTTTTGTGATAACTATCTGGAAATAGTTAAAATCAGGTGTTATGGGGTTGAAGGAACTAAATATCAGAATATTAATTTGACAGAGGAAGAGATTAAAAATATAACAAAATCGCAAATTTCAGCTGTAAAAACTATATATCATGTACTTAATTCAATTTTAAAACTATTTGCTCCATTTATACCGATTATAACTGAAGAGATATATTCTTGTCTGTTTGAAGATGAATTTAATAAGAAAAAATCTATACATTCTAGAGGTAATTTACCAAAAGTAAAAATTCTAGAGTATGGAGAAGAAGTAGCTGCTATAGGTATTATAGTACTAAAAATTGTAGCTGATGTTAGAAAATATAAGTCAGAAAAGAATATGTCAATGAAAGATGTAATTGGAGAAATAAAAATACACACTCCACACAATTTGAAATCGGTTATTGAAGATATTAAAAATGTTTGTAATATAACTTCAGCTGATGTAATTATGGCTGATGGTTACGCGATTAAAATAGAATAATAATGAGTTTCATAGTTGATGACATTATATTGTTTTTTATAATATTTATCGGAGTTTTATTCATTTTTTCAAAAAAAGACTATAAGATTTTGCTGCCACTACTATCTTTGCAAACATTCATTAATATAGCATATTTCGCGGTAAATATAACTAAAGAAAGCGATTTCATAGTAGTTTCAAGCTTTAGTTTATTTCTACCGATTTTAGTGGTATTTATATTTTGTTTTTATGAAAAATTAAATTTATCTAGCATAAATAGTGAAAGTAAAGTAGCTAAAATAGTTAAATATTATATTGTTTTTGTATCATTTTTATTCCTAATTTTAACGACAATTTACATATTAAATAATTATAATATTATAACTATTGATTTACCGTTATTTCTCAAAAGTAATACAAGTAATAAAATAGTTGTAACACAATCAAACAATAATTTACTGCTAGTTAACAGAAATTATGTATTGGCTATATACATAATAATGGTTTTTATACTAAATTCGTTTAAAAATACAGGGGAAAAATATGAAGAATGATCTGTTGCTAAAGCTATTTATAACTTTTTTGTTTCCACTCTTTTTAACCTATTCGCTAATTAGTTTGTCATATGCATATTTATATGATTCTGTCACCATTATAACAAGCTTCCTAATATTAGTTATTATCAGTATAATTTATCAGCTAAGATTTAGAAGAATTAATATCATGGAAGTATATAAATTTATGAAATTGAAAGCTCTAGCTTTAATAATAGTTTTTGGTTATTTTTTTATATTACTAATGAACTGCACGAACGCTAATGTTATACATTGAATTATTCTCAAATTTAGCTCTTTTTTTGATATTTATCAAAGTTATATTCCTCTTTTTTTCGGAAAAAGGAATTGGTATGAAATTAACATTTTTTACCTTTGCTATAAATATTTTAATTACAACAGCCATATTAGATAGCAGATTTATTAGCTCTTTTGATATAAAAAATGTAGTAACTAATATTATATTACTAGCATTAATTGCTGTTTTAGTATTTATTGGTAAGGATAATGGGAACAAAAATGGTTAACGAGAACGTATTATATTTTATAATTTATATACCATTGTTAGCTTCCATAGCAACAAGTTTTTTCAGTATTAATAGAAAAATTAACAGGTATCTGGTCTATTTTGTATTGATTCTTATGTTTTTACTATCACTTTCAACAATAAAACTTGGTACTTTTATTTTATCTTATGAAGGCACAAAATATTTTTTTGATAATTATCTGTATTCAAATGCGATAAATATCATAATTTTAGCGGTTTTTTTGGCAATAAAGATATTTTTTAGAATAAAAAATCATAAGTTAGAAAAAAATATTAGTTATCCGGTATACTATATTGGGATTTTTTCCTTTACTGTGGCTTGTCTAAATATTAATATTTGTAATTCTGTAACATTTTTTATCATATATTTGCTTTCAGAATACAAAAATTTTTAAATCGCATAAAACCGCGTATAATCAAGCTTTTTTTGAATAATGTAATTTGACCCTATGCATTGAATGCAAAGATTTTCAAAAACCTATGACAAAAATGCATTGGCATATTAAATAATCTGTTAGTATAATATGTCATATGAAGATGAAGATATATTTGTTATATATATTGTTCTCTCTATGGAATAAGTAATGGGAAACGCTCGATATCAGGGTTTATATGGAAATAATCTAAAATTCAGGAGTTAGCTAATTAGTTTTAGCTTTCCCCCTGTTTTTTATATTATTATTTTTCGCTTTACTTGCTATCTTTATAAGTTAATTAAGTAATATTTGTAGATTAATATGGACTTATAACTCACTATTTGTTGATTTATTTAGTTTTATATTTTTTTGTATAATATTACAGATTAATAATCATTAGATTAAATTAAACAAATTTCAAATTTTTACTTCTTTAGTTACTTAATGCTATTTTTATAGCTTAACATCATACCCACTAATCTTCAACTGTTCCGCCACCTCTTTTTTACAAAGTTCCAACCCTTCCTGTGTCAACGCTTCACATCTTATGGTTATATTTGGTCCTGTACTAGAGTGCCTACACATCCACCAGCCATCAGCTTTATCAACCCTAACTCCTTCCACATCAATTACTTTTCTACCCTGCCCCACAAGTCTCTTTCTAATTTCCTCCGGAACTCTATATTTTTCCATATCGTCACATTTTATGCTGATTTTAGGAATTACGTAGGTAATAGGAAAAGTTTTCCGTATATCACTCAAACTATCGTCACAATTAGCTAGTATATTTATTAGTTTTATGGATGCATACATAGCATCATCATAGTTATGATTATCACCAAAAAATATATGTCCGCTAGCTTCTCCAGCAAGTTTTATATTATCAGATTTCATTTTAGCTTTTTGAATAGAATGACCTGGTTTCCACATTACTGGAATACCTCCATATTTTTTAATATCATCATATAAAATTAAACTTGATGATACTTCTGACATAACTTTTTCATTTGGATTATCCTTAAGAAAATCCCTGGCCAATATGGCTAACAGTTGATCGCCAAATATCATTTGGCCTTCGTTATCAACAACACCTATCCTATCACCATCACCATCGAAAGCTATTCCAAAATCACAGGAGTTTTTTACAACATTTTCCGCTAACATTTTTAAATTTTCTGGTAATTCAGGATTAGGATGGTGATTAGGAAAAGTTGGATCTACCGTATTGCAAATGGTTATACTATCAAATGGAAGCATTTTTACAAACTCATCTAAAATAGCTGCAACAGCTCCATTACCAGCATCCCAACATATCTTCAGTTTTTTATAATTCTTATTCAATTTTAATATTTTTAACAGAAAGTCATAATAATCTTTTTTAATATCAATAGTTTTGGCTATACCTTGTTTTTTGGTTTTAGTAAAAGCTCCTTCAGATGCTATATTCCCAATTTTTGCAATATCTTCACCCCAAATAGGATCATCTTTAGTAAGCATTTTAAAACCATTATATTCTGGCGGATTATGTGAAGCCGTTACTATGAAACCCGCATCTTTCTTTAGATGTTGTATAGCAAAATAAACCATAGGAGTTGGCACTAATCCTATATTTACCACATCTATCCCCATTTCCAACAAACCAGCAATAGCCCTCTTAGAATATAGATCTGATGTACCTCTAGCATCTCTGCCAACAACACAAGTTCTTAGTCCAAGGTCATTTAATAATGTCCCATAACCTTTACCAACGTAGTAGGCATCATTGTCATCCAAAGTTTTTCCAACAATCCCCCTAATATCATACATTTTTAGGATTGTTTTTTCAAAAGTATGTTTATCTGTATTCATATTTTTACCTATAACTCATCTAAATTTACAAGTCTACATCTATAACATTATCTATCTTATTATCTATAGCCATGGCTACCATCCCGCTTCTTGAAAGTTCCACATTTTTTGTAATGTCAACGAGCTTGCCAACAAAATCATTCATATTTTCTTCATTGTCCTCAACCTTATATATGGTAATTTTCTGATTCGTAAATATAGTTCTGCCATTAAAATCGGAAACTAGATTGGAAACATCGGGAGCTTTTGGTTCAGAATTTAGTATTTTCACCATACAAACTTCCTTCTCTATATACTCACTATTGGTTTGAAAATTTGTAACTTTCAAAACATTTTCGACGTCTAAAAGTCCTTTGCACATTTCGTTAACTTTTTTTCTGTCACCCTCTATGTATGCTATAGTTTTGTGTATCACATCGTCCTTATCAGCTGCTGATAGAACCAATCTCAATATATTGAGATTATGTTCGCTGAAAAATGTTGTGATTTTCCCAAGTTGTCCTTTAACGTTTAAGGCTAATATCGATACTAAACTTTTTTCTTTTTCTTCTGACATAGAAATAGTGTTTTTAACTGAATAAAGTTTAGTGGTCTACACCTAAAAATCAAGGAACTGTTGGGGGTGGGTAGGAAGATAGTCTTTTAAAATTTATGAGAAAAATCGACCTATCAATTACATTTGTTGTCTTAAATACCAAAGTGTTTATGCATCTGACAGCAATTATATCAATAGTTCTGAATCTTTTATTGATTTAACATATTCTGAAGAGTCTAATAGGTATAATTACAATTTAAGAAGTGAAATATTACATGATATTTTAGTAAATAATCCCAGATATAGGCATCGCATAATCATTCATGTAAGTATGAATAATCATAGAATACCTATAACGGAAATTTTACTGAGAAAATTTGTAGAAATAACGAATGAAGTTGTTAAAACCTTAGCAATATTTACAAATTATTTCTCTAAACAAAATCCTGAAGCTGCGAAAGACTTAAATTCTTTAGGATTTTTAGAAGTAGAAACATTTGATATGTTAAAAAATGATACAGAAGAATCGGATGATGGTATTTTAATTAATATTTAGTTTTAGAAATCTTAAAATATTTTTTATATAACAGCTCTCTCCAGTGATGCATGTGCAATTATTTGCTGCATATTAGGAAATATTTAACACCATTTATCTAATATTATTTTACTGCTAATGAATAACTCCAGGTAAGCATTTAAACCGTAAACATAAATTAACAGTAATTATTTGACAATAACACTAATTTATACTGTAATTTAATAGTTAAATTATAAAGAGATTTTATGAGAAAAATTGGTTTGTTAGCCATATTTACCATTTTAGCTGTTAGAGCATATGCATCACCCAATAATTGTATTATAATTCCATCTACAGACGACATTCCTTTCTTAGAAGAAACTAGTAATATATCTACAACAAATATTTTTTCTACAAGAGCAACAACCGCCCCTATGGTTAATAATCATATTGATTTCTTCACTAATTTACCTTTTGATGCTGCAATTTTAAGAATGCCATACACTATCATAATAAATGATTTGCCAGAGAATTTAATCAGGACCGAGTCTTTTTTAAAGCATAATTCTTGGCTTGACACAGTTTATTTTAGTGACGAAGCAGTTAATGGTATTACAGGAGAAAACGACGAGCAATATGGATATCGCATAAATATCCACATAAGTACAAATTCTAATGGATTACAAACGATAGAATTTTTATTAAGAAGAAATATAGAAATGACGGAAGAAGACCAAACTTTTATGGAAACATTTATTGAATATATTTACGGATTAGGAGGATCTACTATTATAGAAAATTTAGGAAATTTGAAATTTCTCCAAAATGAAGCATTTAGTGATAGGAATGAATAATATTTTAAAGTAATTTAGCTTTATCATAATTACAATAACACATATAAACTAGCGTCGCCTTATTAAAAATTAAAATATAATTAATAATAGAAGTTTTTAAAAAATATTTTAATATTAGCAAAAGCTGTTAGAATAAATACAAAGAAAGTAATATGAAAAATTACAACCTATCCATAAATGGGTGGTTAAATATCAATAAACCAATAAATTACACATCTACAAAAATCGTAGCTATTCTTAAAAGAATAACCCAAGCCAAAAAGATCGGACATGGTGGAACCCTTGATCCATTAGCATCAGGCGTATTACCAATTTGTATCAACAAAGCTACCAAGCAAGTTGAATCTATAATGAATCATGAGAAAGTCTATAAATTTTGTATAACTTTCGGTGAATCCAGAGATACCTATGATAGTGAGGGAAAAGTGGAAGAAATAAATGGTTTTATACCAGATGAGGAAGGTATAATACAAAATATAAATAAATTTGTTGGTGAGGTGGAGCAGTTACCACCAAAATACTCAGCCTTAAAGATTAATGGGAAAAGAGCTTATGAACTTGCAAGGAATGGTTATATTGTAGAGATGAAACCAAGAAAAGTTACGATAAAAAAACTGGAATTCTGTGGTTTTAGGAACTATAACACTGCAGAATTTTGTGTAGAATGTGGTCGTGGTTGCTATGTAAGGAGTTTAGCAGTAGATATTGCAAAAAGCGTTGGTGCTATTGGTTATGTTTCAGAATTAATTAGAACAAAAGTTGGAGATTTTGATATAAAAAACAGTTTGAATATTGAAAATATAGATTATGATTTGGTAGAGAAAAGTATTATAAATATCTAGTAAATGATGTTATGACATTATACCGCATTAAATCAGACTATTCCCACAAAAGACTTGATAAGTTTATATTTGATGAAATTACAAAAAATAGTAAGCAATTAGACATATCAAGAAACACAATAAAAAATTGCATAAAAAATGGATTAGTCAAAAAGAATGGATCGGTTTTTTGCAATCAGGCGTATGCCATAAGTCCATCAGATATTTTTGAAATTATAATAGATTCTAGTAGTAACAATTTAGTAGCCAAAGATATAAAACTAAATATAATTTATGAAGATAAGTATTTGGCGGTAATAGATAAACAGGCCGGTTTATCAACACATCCTGGAGCTGGAAACGATAGCTACACATTAGCAAATGCTTTAGTTGGTATCTATGGTGAGAATTTATCTGATATTGGAGGGGAAGATAGACCTGGTATAGTCCATAGGCTAGACAAAGATACATCAGGTTTATTGGTAATAGCAAAAAACAATTCCATCCACACTAATTTGAAAGAACAGCTGGAAAGGAGGGTTTTAAAACGTAAATACTATGCTGTAGTATGGGGTAATATAGTACCATCTGCTGGTTTTATAGAAGGCTTCATCACCAGACATAAAACTAATAGATTGAAAATGGTTTTAGATGTTTCCGGTAGGTATTCTAAAACGAATTATAAGACGTTGGAAAGATATTTGGATGTGGCAAGTTTACTGGAATGTGAGCTTGATACCGGACGTACACACCAGATTAGAGTGCATTTTAGTGCAAAAAGGCGTCCGCTCATAGGTGATAGATTATATGGCGGAAATACTAGAAAAATTAGCAACAAAGTATCTCTAACACAAGATAGTAAAGAATTTATTGAAAAATTTCCTCGACAGGCTTTGCATTCAAAATCAATTTCGTTTCTGCATCCTGTAACAAATAAACAAATGGCATTTGAAACAGAATTACCGTGGGATATGAGGCAACTTGTGGAGAATTTGAGAGGTATGGAGTATAGATAATGATTGATATAACTGTAAATGGCAAAACGTTGTTAAAAAGCCTATAGAAAATGCTGGAACTATAACCCAAAATCCCTTGAAAAATAACTAGATTTTCTTAGTCTATAGGAAACTTTATTTCATAAATATGAAGCGTTTAATAGTTTTATTTATATATATTATTGCTATTAGTGAGGGTAGCACTGTGTTTGCTGCAAATAGAAAAACCAACAACATATTTGAACCGCTCAAACAAACACCATCAGCATTGATGTTTGATAACCTATCGAAACCGCGAGAGTTTAACAAAAATAATAACTTAACAAGAAAAACAGGGTCTTTTGAAATGGCTGTAGGGGAACCACTATATATAAAGGGTAAAGTTGTGGATGCATTTGGTGTTCCAATAGAAGGAGTAATCATAAAAATATGGCAAACTAATGCTGCCGGCAAATATCATTCATTGTTGGCAAAAGATAGTAAATATATAGATAAAAATTTTATAATGTCGGGACAATCAATAACCGATAATATGGGTTATTATGAATTTATAACTATATTTCCCGGTTTTTATGATGATAGAGCACCTCACATAAATATTATAATAGCACACAAGAAATTTGGTATAATAGAAACTGAAATATACTTTAAGGATAATCCTAAAAATACTAATGACCCAATCTATATGTCGTATCCGGAAGATGATAGAAAAATGTTGACAGCTGATATGAAGTATATTGATTCAAACAATGTAACAAAAGGTAAAATAGCTGAATTCAATATAGTTATGGATGGGTTACAGCAATATAAGAGGTATTAGGGCGTTAGTTTATATTTAGGTTGGAAATTTAATCCAAACAAACCTTTAACCCACAACCTCAACAACCTTATCGAACATATCTCTTCTAGATAATAGATATATTCCACCTATACTCCAATCTTTGTTCAAATTTTTACCATCCAATGTCATCATTTCCTGACCTGTAGCGATATTTTTAAAAGTTAAGCCCAAATTTTTAGCTATAGGTATTATAGCAGATATGTCCCAAAGTTTCGCATTTTCATTGAAGAAACTACCAATACTCCTACCGACCAACGTATAAAAACCCATAATATAGCAAGTATATAGATCTATTATAGTGTATTCTTTTTTGAAATTACAAAATTTATGCTGCAAAATTACACTCTTATTGGTTAATTTTTGTGGTTTAGATACCAAAATCTCTTTACTTTCATTAGTTTCAAAGCAATTTCTAACCAAATAACTATTTTCTGAATCCGTATAGACTATTTCTTTCGTAATTGGTAGATATATTGCACCAATATAAGGTTCTTTATTTTTGTAAAGACCAACTGCTATGGCCCAAAGCGGAAAATCATAATAGTACATGGTAGTACCATCTATAGGATCTATAGTCCATATAAATTCCGTTTTATCATCAAATAAATCGTCAATATTATTAGGTAGATCTTCTTCATCCAGTATCCTGTGTTTACCGGAATCGGTATATTTTTTCAACTTTCTTTTAAATAGTTTACTTATATCCTTATCGGCATTGGTTACAATACTCGTATCCTGTTTGATACTGGCAGTTAAATTTTCTCTATATACCAGTGCTATAGCACCAGCTTCTTTTAAAAAATCTAGAATATCATTTATAAAATTTATGTTGTTCATATTTTATTTTCACCCTTTGTAAAATATCTTTTAAATCACTAACAATCTCCTGATATTTATAATCAAGAAAATCTTTCTTAGCTATTAACTCATAGTCTGAGTGATTTATAAATAAATTACAAGTTTCTTTTGAAATTTTTCTGATAGCTTCCCTAATCCGTCTCTTGATTTTATTTCTGATAACCGCTCTATTGTCTATTTTTTTTGTTGCGACGATACCGATTCTAATGAATTGTTCTTGATTATTTGTTATGTATTTTTCGTCAGTATCTCTAAAAAGTATTGTTGTTGTTTTTCCGGAGTACTTTATTGATGGCTCTTTCTGTAATTTAATAAATTCTCTTCTTTTTTTTATAGTGTATAGCTTCATAAATATAATATTGTTTGCAAGTAATCTACCATTTGGTATATAGATAAGATTCATGTTAGCAAATCAAAAAAGTTTTTAAAGTAGAATTTTAAAAATGATTTGATTTATATTATTTATCAATACCTTTAATAAATTCTATCCTCTTTTCTACATTTTTAATTTTTTCTTTGTATTTTTCTCTCCTTTTTTCTGATCTATATAATTTGCCACAGATTTTATATCTTAAAAGTTTAACTTTTGACTTTAAAAGTTGTTTTGTTTTATTACTAAAAAATGGACTTTTAAAAGAAGTTTCAATCCATTTACATACAGAATCAGAATATGTATTACCCCAAGGATGGTACCCAGCAAAATGTATTATTTTTACATCATTCAATATGTATTCAGGTATATATTTTTTTATATCTGGTACATTATCTAGATAATATGCGAAAAAATTATATCTATAATCAAGGTATTTTATCTTGTCCTTACATGCCATATTTATTACATCTTGATCATGTCTTTCGGGTTGTTTTAAAATTTTTAAACTATTTAAACATGAGCTAGTAAAATTATTATCCAAACAATTTTTTATATTATAAACTATTAATCCTGCATTAACATATTCGTCTAAACTATTTATACCAAGATAGCTTTGTATATAAATATCAAACTCCTTATCTTTCCAAAAATCAATTGGCAACCATGATCCAAAAGGCATGTCTCTTACTCCACCTATCAAATTGCCACCTAAATCTATTTTATATAAATCAACTAAGTCAGAATTAATTAATATATCACAATCCAAATAAATTACTTTATTATAGTTCTTAAAAATATCAGGGATAAATAAACGATTATAAGTAGCTTTTGAAAGATTTCCACTAAGATAGAAATTTACCTTATTATTCTTATCAAAATACTTATTTATATCTATAAATCTTAAGGAAATATTCTTAAAATCTTTTATCTGTTTCAATAACAATCTTTTATTCTTATCTTTAATATTATCTTCAAGTATAACTATATCATAGTTATAATCTTTAGACATATTATCAGTTAAAGAAACAATAGCTACACTTAGATATTTAACATAGTTATTATCGGAAGCAAAAGCTACTGATATATTATTTTTATTAAATGCTGGTTTAAGTTCTTCAGTTATAATATAATCTTTAAGATTATACTCTCTACTATCAATAAATTCCGTAATTGAAGAATATATTGTTGTGTATACCATTCTTATTAAAAATATAAAAGATAATAATAACAATATATAACCGATTATTTTCTTTTTATTATTCATAGTAGAAAAAATATCTATAATTATGAGTTTATTATAATAGAACTAATAAACAACAGAATTGGTAATATTTTTTAAAAATATATAAAGAAATCTTAGGTTTAAACCTTGAAAAAATAGAGTAAACGGGACATCTCTCTATTTCTTGACTTTTAAACTCTTCACTCTAAACCAATCTTTAG